>JAHFFL010000111.1 GCA_023247955.1 Candidatus Omnitrophota bacterium | reverse complement strand
CTGCCGACCAACGCGACGGCTCCGAAACGGGTCGCCGAATCACTCAGGTAATCCGCCCCGCGGCTCGCGAGGATGTCCATCCCTCCCTTCACAACGCCGACGATATGGCCGGTGCGAGGATCGGTCTTGAAGCTGTAACCCCTGGCGACAAAGCCGGCGAGCGCCGCAAACTCCATGTCAAAATCGTAGGCCTGCTCGGTGATCACCGTGGTCTTTACGTCCTTTTGGTTGGGCGTGTTTTTGTTGAGCGTGTTTGTTTGCACCATCGAGCGCGCGACGGTGCCATAAGAAATGGTTTGGTTTCTCGATGCTGAGACAGTGATTGTGAAAGTATTAGACACTTCTCCGCTGATGTCACCCTCAAAGTCGAGGAATTGCTGGTCTCCCGGACCTTCGAGAAACGCGCCCTGTCCCGCATAAGTGATCCAGAATCCCTGAAGCTCGGGATCCGTGCCCCGGTAATCGCGCCGGAAGAAACCACTGTTGTCCTTGGACAGGCGCCATTCGCTCGCGAGTCTTGCCAATTGCTTGAACATCTCCGTCGCTTCCTGCGGCGAAGAAAGCCAGAACACATGATCTTTGAGCGCTTGCCCTCCCAAACCCATCTCCGTGATCGTGTACTTGTAGGTCCTGTACAGCGGATCGTTCTTGCCGGTCACTGCCTCGATTGTTGCGGTAAGTATCGTCTGATAACTGTTTCCAACTTTCAGTTTAAAGACCACCGGCACATTCCTCGGCATCCAGTCTTTGGATTCTTTCAATTCCCCATCGTCACCCCACGCCTCAAGCTTCTCGCTATTTGCCGGATCGCCAAACTCCATCACGTTCCCCGCCACGTCGGTCACACTCTTGATAAATCCGATCTCATCCAACAGGATATCTTCGGATGTGGCCATCTCATCCAAAACTTGCATGATCGCGAGATTGATGCCGGCGAAGTTTTGAATCGTATTGATCTTTTTGTCGCCGTCCATGACTTCGACAAAGCGCAAGGCCCCGCTGTCGGGATCCCTCCGATAGTTCAGCGTCAGTGTTTTTATGGGCGTCGCGACCGTCTCATCCGCGAACTTCGAGACGGTATCGGTAGTTACTTGGAAACGCTCGCCGTATTTCTGGTACGTGTAAAGGTGCCTCTCGACGTTTTTGACGCTGGAGCTGCCGTCGTCGTGATTGAGGTAGTTCACGATCTCGCTCGATTTGAGTTGGAAAGGCGCTGCGTCTTTAGGCCCGAAATAACTGGACGTGCTCTTGGATTTTAGGGCCGACGGCGACACGGACACGCCAAGAGTGTCGGTGACGACGTTTTTCGTCAGGTATCCACTAGGGAATTCGGCCAAATAGGCGTATTCGTTTGCGATGACGCGTGTGGTGTTGACCTTCCAACGCTGGTCGAGAGAAAGCGCGGCCGCTCCCGCCGCGGGTGCGGACTGGTCAAACGTCGCGTATTCGATGCGCTGGCCAATAAGATTATTTTTCGAGTCGTAGTTTTCGGAAAGCGTCTTGACCCGGTCCACCGATGCGATTGTGATTTTATACTCCTTGACATTCGCGGGGTCGCTGTTATCCCGGATCACCAGCGTGCTCGCCGCGAAGGCCGTCGGCGCCGTGAGGGTCAAACTCCCTAGATAATTGATCCAGTGAAATGGGCTTTTGGGAGCATCATCAAATAAGCCAAACCCGTCTGTGTACTTCTTTCCTTGAATGCCACTGTTCGTGATAGTCCAGTCGAAATTCGTCAGAAGATAACGGAGATTGAAGGCCTTGCCGTTTTCATTCTTCAGGTGATAGGTTAAATTTTGGCGGCCAAGAGCCTTGTCTCTACTCGCGGTTTCCTCGCCCAAGACGCTGGTTGGATCAATCGTCGGCTCGCTAAAACTTTGTCCGATCATGCGGTAGCGGATATAAGAATCGGAAAAACCGAACGAACCCGGCGCCATCGTGTAGGAACGGGTCCTCAGGTAGGCATATTCTTTTTGATTGTTCATGACATAATCGGTATGCATTACCGTGAAAACAGAGTAATCCAGGTCATCCGGCGTAAGCGTCTGTCCCATCATCGGCTGGTAGTCGAGCCGCTGCGAATCCGTGAGCCGGCCCTTCTTGTCATAAAGCATATTCCGCATCTTGGTGTCGTAGGTCTGCTCGCCGCGCTTGCCGTGCTCGGCATATTCCTTGACGTTGTCGTCTTCGTAAAGGATGCTGCTTCGCTCGAGATGATAAACTACACCGTCGTTTATTCCGTCTTCGTAAAATGCCGTCGTCCGGTCGCGGTCATCGTACGCGATGTGCGTGCGCACGCTCTCGATTCTCAGGTCAGCGGCAAAAAGCACTCCAAATTTTCCGTCAACTGCGTCCTGGCTTCTCAGGATAGCCGCGAATATATCGGGTACAGAAGTCGCATCCCCTTGAAGCGTCAGAAACGCGCGTACGACATCCTCTCGGGCAGACTCAGCGGCTTTTTTACGCTGATTCATGCCGGACGCGTCCTTGGAGCCGTAGTAGTAAAAAACCGTTTGCGACTTGACTTCGTCCACGGTCCCATTGGGGTTAAGATACTGCGTATAGTTCAGCACCTTGTCGACGATGTCGCTGCCGTCAACGCCTTGCGCGAAGAATGTCTCATTGATCAGGTACTGGCCGTAAGGAAGCGCAGGGTTCGCGCTGTAGGTCCTCGTCTCGGTCTTATACAGCTTGTCAATACCCGGCTCGGCTTGGGAGGCATTTACAATATTTTGCCCATGCCTGTAAAAATAGCGGCCTACCTGGTAAACGGTCGCGCCGCCGGTTTCGTAAGTCCAGCCATAGTCGGCGATCTCACGGCGCTCTGGGCCGGTAAAAAATGTCGCCGAAAGAATTTGAGAATTGATGTCCGCCGTAAATAGCTTGTCGGCTGGAAGCGCCGACGCGTCTTTACTGAGATCCGGGTTGCTTAGACCAAGTCCCGGCCGGAGCACGTCTCCTTTATAAGTATTTTGCTGGGTGAGCGCATACCCATCGGCCGCCTCCGCATAGCGGTTTCCGCCATAAAAATAAATCGTCGTCCGCGCGACGCCGTTGCTCGGCTTTGTCATGTCAAAACCGGTATCGCCGTAGGCATAAGAATAATTCGCCTTCTCCCTCCCTTGCGGACCTTTGAAGAAAATGGCCGATAAAAGCTTGGCGGCCAGGACAGCAGCGGCCAAAAGAACCGCGCGCGCTGGGTCACTATAAATGTTTCCTCTATAGGTATTCTGCTGAGTAAGCGCATCGCCGGAGTCGTAGTAAAATAAGGAAGTGCTCGCGATGGTCGTGTCGTCGAGCTTTGCAATCTCGGCGTTTTTGCGGCCGTCCTTCATAACGATCTTGGCCCGGGCGGAAGTACTGAAATTAAACGTAAACTGCGCCTTTTGGGCGACAGACCCGTCAAAACGCGTGTAGCTTTGAATGGCCTGCAGCTGTCCCACGGCCACGTCAAAACCCAGGATAGTCCAGGTCTCGAGGAGATAATCGCCGCTGTAGTTATACAGCACGGTTGTCGCGATGCTCTGTGCGGGCGGCAGAACCGCGATAATCTTTCGTCCGCCTCCTCCATCGGAAATCTTCGCCTTAGTGCCGCCCACATAATTGTAGGTCCCCACGAGTCTCTGCTGCGATGAGCCGTCGTAAGAAGAGACGCTCAAGATTTCCTGGTCGGAACCGATCGCGACGTCCTTTCCCCTCAAAACCCATGAGGCGGCAAGAACATCACCGCTGTATTGGTAAAGAGTGGTTGTCACCACCGAATCATCGGGAAAATTGGGAGTCGGGTTGGCCGGCGGAATAAGACTTTTACGAACCCCTGAAACCGCTCCAGCGACACCACCAGCCGGGATTGTCGTGCCGGCTTTGAAAGTGTAAGTCAGCTCTATTCTCTGTGCCGAAGTACCGTCGTAGCGGTTGTAAGTGAGGATTTCATCTCCTACAGAAGCGGATTCTTTTTTGCCTTTTACAGTAACGGAATCCGTCAAATACTGTCCGTCATAATTGTAAATGGTTGAACTGAAGACATCGCTATCCGTGTAATTTTTCCAATCCGCCGGGTCTTTATATTTGGCCTGAGATGAAAAATTCCAAGCGTAAATCGGTCTGCCAGCGTCATAACGCGTTAAAGTGAGGACCGTGTCGGCATCGGACGGTGTATTCACGTAGCCGCGCAATGTCATGGTGTATCCATTCGTATCGGTATCTACCTGAATCGAGGTCGAGGCAATCAGCGCCTGGACCGCCGCGGTGGCCCAAGCCGTGACACTAGCCGGTGTGGCGCCGAGCATCGCGTAGCTCATGCCGGTTCTAAAGCCGAACGAGCGGTCGACCT
>JAHFFL010000110.1 GCA_023247955.1 Candidatus Omnitrophota bacterium | reverse complement strand
ATATTGAAGGAGACGGCATAGCCTGGCTCTCCAAAAGAAGGCTCTCGCGCGACCCCACGCCCACTCACCCGCTTGTGTTGAAGCTAGCGTCGGAGGACCGAGCCGCCAATGTGATTTATCTGGCCAGGCCCTGCCAATACGTGTCGTCGCGTGAAGATTCTCACTGCCGGAACGCCTACTGGTCTACAAAGCGGTTTTCAGAGGAGGTGGTCGTTTCGATGAACCAGGCGCTGGATAGGCTGAAGATGAAGTCGGGCGCCAAGAGTCTGCATCTGGTTGGCTATTCGGGCGGCGCCGCCGTCGCGGTGCTCGCGGCGGCAAGAAGGAACGACGTGGCGTCGCTAAGAACGATTGCCGGCAATTTGGACACAGAGGCGGTGAACCTTTACCATGGGGTAAGCCCTTTAACGGGCTCCTTAAACCCTATAGATTTTGCCCGGCGCGTGGCTTTCATTCCGCAGGAGCATCTGACGGGGGCAAAAGACAAGGTTGTGCCGGGATTTATCGCCGATAAATTTTTTGAGAAAGCGGGCGGCTCCCCTTGCGTTAAAGTGACACAGGTGCCTGGCGCGAGTCACGGATCGGGTTGGGAGGAGATTTGGCCGGAGATAAGCGCCAGGTCCCTGGTTTGTGACCAGGGATGAATTTGTGAAAAAAACCGCTTGGGCCTGTCTTTTTTGTTTTTTGCCCTTTCTTCCGGATCCGGGACAGTGCTTGGCGGCTTCCCGGCGCGGTCTATTTGTCTCCGTGATCCAAGACCCGCCTGTTTTATCAAGCCGCGCGGAGATCGGGCGCCTCGTGGATTTTGCAAAAAAGTCCGGCGCTCAAATTCTTTTTGTGCAGATTTATCGCGCCAATCAGGCATGGTTTCCCTCCGAGACGGCGGATTCAAAACCTTATGAGCAGTGCTTGAAGAGCGTCTCGGAAGACCCATTCCGGCTTCTTATACGAGAGGCCCATAGCCGGGGGATCGAGGTGCATGCCTGGCTCAACCTGCTGAGTTTAAGCGCCAACGAAAATGCCCCGCTCCTTAAAAAATACGGCACGGACATTCTCACGCGAAATACCAAGCCAAAGAAAATACTGGCTGATTATAAGATCGACGACCAATATTTTTTGGAACCCGGCGATTGGAGGGTGCGAAAGGAACTTTCGGCCCTGGTCGAAGAAGTTTTGCGCGCCTATCCGGAATTGGACGGCATTCAGTTCGACTATATCCGGTATCCGGATAAAAATCCGGCGTACGGCCATACGAAAATAAACGTGGAACGTTTTGAGAAAGCTACCGGCGAACATTCACCCGGAGAAAAAAGCCGCGCCTGGAAAAAGTGGAAACGCGACCAGGTGACGGCTCTCCTGGAGCTTCTGGTCAAAAAAACCCGCTCTTTGCGGCCCAATATCCAAGTCTCCACGACGGCGCTTGTCCGTTACTCGCGGGCGAACCTTGAGGCCTTTCAGGATTGGCGATTATGGCTAAAAAGAGGTCTCGTGAATTTTGTAACGCTCATGTGTTATTCCAAGGAGATTCCGGAATTTAAAAAAGATATCTCGGACGCGAAAAAACAAATGGGCGATTTAAAGAAGGTGAACATCGCCGTCGGCGCTTATGCGCTGCTGGACGCTCCGGAGACTTTCAGACGGCAGTGGGAGATTTGCGAAGAATCGGACAGCCGCGCCTGCGTGGTTTTGCACTACGGCAGTTTTCTGGAGAATCCTGTCCTGACGGAGCCCTTGACGGCGGGACCGGATTCAAACTAAAGAGCGGTGTTGATCATATCCCGCCGTATCGGGTCGTGGTATACTTAAAATCGTTATGACTCTGCCGCCCGGCAATACTCATATTTTAAGGATCGAGTGCGACGACGAAAAAGGGCTCGTGCACAAGGTGACAGGCGTGCTTTATAAAGACGGCCTGAACGTCGTCCAAAATGACGAATTCGTCGACCGGGAGGGCGGGCGTTTTTTCATGCGCACGGAGTTTTCGGGAGCCCCCGATGCCAAGAAAATAATCCGCGCGCTTCGAGCCCGGCTCCCTTCGGGCGCCTCTCTGGAACTTTTAAAAGACCGGAATAAGGCCATTGTGATCTTCGCCACCCAGGAGCCGCACTGTCTGGGGGATCTGCTCTTAAGGCACGCCTACGGCGAACTCCACGCCGACGTGCTTGCGGTGGTGAGCAATCACGAAAAGCTAAAGGACCTTGCCGCGAAGTTTAAGATCCCTTTTCATCACGTCCCGTATGAAAATAGGGAGAAAAAAGCGAGCGAGGCGGCGATACTTAAAATCCTAAACCGCCGCCGGCCTGAGCTTATCGTGCTCGCCAAGTACATGAGGATCCTCTCGAAAGAATTCGTCAACCGTTTCCCCAACCGCATCATCAATATCCACCACTCCTTTTTGCCCGCCTTCGCCGGGAAAAATCCCTACCAACAGGCCGCCGTGCGCGGCGTGAAGATCATCGGGGCCACGGCGCATTACGTGAGTGAAGCGCTCGATCAGGGTCCCATCATCGCTCAGGGCGTGATCCCTGTTGACCACTCGCACAGCGTCACGGACATGGCGCAGGCGGGCAGGGACGTGGAAAAGATCGTCTTGGCCCGCGCCTTGAAACTCGCCTTTGAAGAGCGAATATTTGTGAGTGGCAACAAAACCATCCTTTTCGATTAGCGGTATGCTGAAAAAGCCTCAGATGGCCGCAATTTTTCTGATTGCGGCCGTGTTTTCTTCGCTCTCCTGCGAAAGAAAACTTCGCCCGGCGCCGCCAAACGAACTGCCGATGTACGGGGGCGGGGCGGTGCCGGCGGAGGATCTGGCCGCGGATTCCAAGACCAACGAGGAAAACATACGCCGCGCTGGCGGTAAAGAAGCCGCCGTGAGGAAAGCCCTCGAGGAAGGCTGGGCCTCTTTCCAAAGGGGCTACTTTGAGCTGGCGATGCGCCGCGTCAATCAGGCCTGGCTCATGGACCCGAAAAATCCCGATGTATTCAACGGCTTCGCGCTTTTAATGGCGGCGCAGGAAAAAACAGACGACGCGATCGTGATTTATAAAAAATATCTTGAAGTAAATCCGAGTCATGCCCTGACGCTATGCCGCTTGGGCCGTCAGTATCAGAACAAGGCGGTGGCAACGCTCATGAAATCTGTTGAAGGAAGCCAAAGGGAAGCGGAGGCGGAGGGTTTTTTGAATGAAGCGCTCGGGCTTTATGAAAAATCCGCGCAGTCTTCCGCGCGCGCCGAGGATTTAAGCTTCATCCATTACCAATGGGCTATCGGCCTTGCGGTACAAAAAAATTACAAGGCCGCGTGGGAGAAGCTGCATATTTCTAAAAAATACGGCGGCGGTTTTATCGAGAAAGAATTTATCGAAAACCTTTCTAAAAACATGCCGGACCCGGACTTGTCGTCCTCGAATGCTTTAATCGAGGGCGGGGATGACAAGCGTGCCTAAATTTTCAAAGGATTTCCTTTTAATTTCCATCCTCACCCTCATTGTCTCCTTTTGCAGTATTATTTACGAGCTCGTGTATTCGCAGGCGCTTACGGTTTTGTACGGTGGCACTGTCGCGCGCTACTCGATCACGATAGGTCTTTATCTTATCTCTCTGGGCGTAGGCTCGTTTTTCACCAGCGCGTTTAAATTCAAAAACACCCTCGTTTTTTTCTGGTGGAACGAGCTTTTACTTTCGCTCATCGGTCCTTTGGGTTTGGTAGCGATATTTTTGCTGGGCGGCGCGGGCCTTTGGGCAGGTTTAAAATCGCAGGCGCCGGTGTTTTTCTTAAGCCACCTGCCGATACTCGCGGTCGGCGTCCTCTCCGGCATCGAGATCCCGCTTCTCGTGGGCCTTTTAAGCGCCGGCGAGAAGGACAAATTTTCGAAGATCCTGGGGCTTGACTACGTCGGCAGTTTCTTGGGGACCGTGGTTTACTCGCTCGTTCTTTACCCAAAACTGGGACTTGTGGCCACGGCGCTTTGGGTGGGCTTTCTTAATTTCTTAAGCACCGTGATTACCGTGGTCTGGAGAATGCGGGAATGGGCGCTTTTGAAACTCGCGAGCGCCTTAATTTTAATTCTGTATCTTGCATGCCTATTCTTTGCGGACGACTTTCAATCCTCGCTTCTGGGCGGCTACCGTGAGACCCAGATCCGCTCCGAACTTTTAAGCCACGATCCGGATATTCTCTCCGTTCGCGTCACGGAGGCGTTTTCGACGCCCTATCAGGACGTGACACTGTATGAGACGGTTTCCAAAAACGGCTCGGTGGACCACTGCCTGAATCTGGATTCTCACACGCAGGTCTGTGATTCGACTTATATGATTTATCATTCAGGTCTTGTCGACGTGCCGATGCTTTTCGAGCGCGGGAAGGACCTGAAAGCGCTTGTGATCGGCGGTGGGGACTGGATCGCGGTGGACTATCTTTTAAA
>JAHFFL010000109.1 GCA_023247955.1 Candidatus Omnitrophota bacterium | reverse complement strand
ATACACCCCGATATGGCTGGACAGCATGGCGACCGGCATCATGGTCGCGACGGCCCAGTTTGACCCGGCCTCGCAGACGTTGAACCAAAACGGCACGATGTCCTGCCCGCTTACGATGGAGAAAAACCGTCCCATCCGCACGATCTGGAAAATTACGGACGCCGACCACAACATCTACGAATCCTATATGAATGACAAGGACGGCAAAGAATTTAAGACGCTTGAGATCAGCTACGAGCGGGCGAAATAAGTCGAGAGCAGCGCTTGAAAAAAATCGCGGTGATCGGCGGGTCGGGGCTGGACAAGCCGGAGATCCTAAAAAAACCCGTAGAGAAGCCCGCCCAGAATAGGTACGGGAGCCCTTCTTCGCCGTTGGTCTGCGGCAAAATCGAGGGAGTGGATGTCGTGATCCTCTCCCGCCACGGCAAAGACCACGGCGTTCCGCCTACCCAAATCAATTTCCGGGCCAACATCCTTGCCCTCAAGGAAGAGGGGTGTACTCACATCCTCGCGGCGACGGCCGTCGGTTCTTTGAGGGAAGAGATTAAGCCGGGTAATCTCGTGTTTCCCGCCCAATTTATCGATTTTACCCGCCTGAGGGAGATGACGTTTTTCACCGACGAAGTGGTGCATACGCCGATGAGCGAGCCCTACGATCGAAATTTGCGCGACATTCTCTGCCGAAGCTGTGACGATCTGGGGTTCGAGTACAACCGTGAGACAACGGTGATTACAATAGAGGGCCCGCGTTTTTCCACCAAGGCGGAAAGCCGCCTCTTCAGGAGCTGGGGCGCGGATATCATCAACATGTCGTCCTGCCCTGAGGTCATTTTGGCCAATGAGCTGAAAATCCCCTATCAAACCATCGCGATGTCCACGGACTATGACTGCTGGAAAGAAAACGAGGAGCCGGTGACTTACGAGATGGTGATGGCGACCATGGGGCGCAACGCCGAAAAAGTAAAAAAGCTTTTGCTGCACGCGATCCGTAAAATCTGATGCGGGTCCGGGGGAAAAACTATAAAACGGTGTGGATGACGGCCGGGTCGGTGCATCTCATCGACCAGACGCTTTTGCCGTTTCGTTTTAAAATCATTGAGGCGAAAAACCACCGCGAGACCTGCGAGGCGATACGCGCGATGGTGGTGCGCGGCGCGGGCGCGATCGGAGCGGCGGCGGGATTCGCGATGGCGCAGGCGTTCCTCGAAGCGCCGGCGCGCGGCCTGGCGGGTTATGTGGAAAAAGCCCGAAGAAGAATAGAGTCCACGCGTCCGACGGCGCAGAATCTTTTTTATGCGGTGAAACGAGTTTTTGACGGCGCCGCCAAATCCAAAGACCCAAAGCAAGCGGCGGTGAAAGAGGCCGCGGCGTTGGTGCGTCAGGACGAGGAGGATTGTCGTAGGATAGGCGAGATAGGCAGCCGGCTTCTTAAGGACGGGGCTTCTGTCGGGACGCACTGCAACGCGGGGTGGCTTGCGTTTGTCGACTACGGGACGGCGCTGGCGCCCGTGTATGTCGCGGCTAGAAAAGGAAAGAAAGTTTTTGTGTACGTCGACGAGACAAGGCCGCGCAGTCAAGGCGCCCGGCTCACGGCCTGGGAGCTTCACAACGAAAATATCCCGCATGTAATTGTGCCCGACAACGCCGGCGCTCATCTTTTGTCCAAGAAAAAAATAGATCTCATGATCGTCGGAGCGGACCGGATCGCGGCTAACGGCGATACGGCCAATAAAATAGGGACTTTGGAGAAGGCGATTTGCGCGAAGGAATTCGGAGTCCCTTTTTATATCGCGGCGCCGAGCTCCACTTTTGATTTGAATTGCCGAAGCGGCAGGGACATCCCCATTGAGCACCGCTCCGAGGACGAGGTGCTTTACCAGAGCGGGCCGGGGACACGGGGGAGAGAAGAAAAGATACTCGTCGCCTCGCCGGGATCGGGAGCGCTCAATCCCGCGTTTGATGTCACTCCGGCCAAGTACATCACCGGCATCATCACGGAAAAGGGGCTGATCAAGCCCTCGCCAAAAAATATTAAAAGGATCATCGGATAACGCCTCATGAAATCTCTCTGGAAAGACAGCGAAGCGAACGGCAAGGGTTTGCTTGAGCTTTTGGTGTACCGGTCGCGGCTCATAGGAAGCGAGCCCAAGCTCTGCGTCTGGGGCGGAGGCAATACCTCTTCGAAGACCGCCGAGACGGATCATCTCGGCAAATCTATACGGGTCTTAAGGATTAAAGGCAGCGGGTCGGACCTGAAGAGCTGCCAGCCCAAAGATTTTTCTCCGCTCAAGCTTGAGGAAGTGCTCCCGTCCATCCAAAAATCCGCGATGACCGACGAAGCCATGGTGGATTATCTAGGATGCTGTCTCGTGGATCCCAAGGCGCCGCGGCCGTCGATTGAGGCGCTGCTTCACGCGTTTCTTTCGTATCAGGCGATAGACCACACGCATGCGGACGCTATCCTTTCTCTCACCAATACCTCGCGGCCGCGGCAGATCTGCGAAGAAGTTTACGGCGACGAGCTTATTTTTGTCCCCTACGTGAAGCCGGGGTTTGATCTCGCCAAAACGCTCGCGGCCCAAGCACTCCGCCATCCCGACGCGAAAGGGGCCGTGCTTGAAAAACACGGGCTTATCACCTGGGGCGAGGATTCCAAGACAAGTTATTCGCGGACCATCGAGATGGTAAGCCGCGCCGAGCGCTATATTCAAAAAAAAGCGGAGAAGAAAAAGGCGTTTGGGGGACGGAAGGTTGAGCTGCTTTCTCCGCGGCTAAGAGAAATTTTTATCGAGCGTTTCATGCCGGAATTCAGAAAGGTTCTCAGTAAAAATAAACCTGTTATCCTTCATTTTAATGATTCGGCGACGGTGCTTGAATTTGTCTCTTCGAAGGACGTGTCGGTGGTTTCCCAACAAGGCCCGGCGACGCCGGATCACATGCTTCGCACCAAGAGAATTCCTTGCGTCCTTGAGATACAAGGAGATTTTTTGAGGACCAAACCTGCCTTGCCGGCAGGCAGGCAGTCTTTTAAGCGGCAGCTTGAGGCCTATGCACTGGCGCATGAGCGCTACTACCAAAAATTCGCGAAGCCGGGAATGTTTATGCTGGATCCTTATCCTGTCGTGATTTTGATTCCAGGCGTGGGCATGGTGAGCTCCGGCAAAGATCTCGACTCCGCTTTGGTCGTGGCCGAGGTGTATGAGCATTCGATCTCGGTGATGCGCGCCGCGTCTTTTGTGGACCGTTATGTGTCGCTGCCGCCGCGCGAGGCGTTTGAAATCGAGTACTGGCCGCTGGAGCTTTATAAATTGAGTTTGGCCCCTGCCGAAAAAGAACTGGCCCGAAAAATTGCGGTGGTTACCGGGGCCTGCGGCGGGATAGGGCAGGCCGTGGCGCGGCGACTTGCCGCGGCCGGCGCCCAAGTCGTGGTCACCGACACGAATCCTGCAAAAGTGCGGCTTCTCGAATCACAGATCAACACGGAGTTTAAAGCCAAAAAGGCGCTAGGCATCCCGATGGACGTCACGAGGGAAGAGAGTGTGCAGCTTGCTTTTGGACAGATTCTAAGGCGCCTGGGCGGTTTGGACATTGTCGTATCCAACGCGGGTGTGGCCACCGTCGCTGCCGTAGAGCATCTGTCGCTTGCCGAATGGGAGAAAAATCTCGCGGTGAACGCCACGGGGCATTTTATCGTCTCCCGCGAGGCCCTGCGGCTCATGAAAAATCAGGGGAAGGGGGGCAATTTTATTTTCATGGTCACCAAAAACGTGCTGGCCCCCGGCGCGGAATTCGGCGCCTACAGCGCTTCGAAGGCGGCCTGCGCGCAGTTGGCGCGCATTGTCGCGATCGAAGGGGCGCCGTTTGGCATACGCTCCAACATGATCAATCCCGACGGGGTGTTCAAGGATTCGGGGCTGTGGGCCAAAATCAAAAAGGACAGGGCCAAGACTTTTGGGATTTCAGAGGCCGGCCTCGAAGAGCACTACCGCAAAAGAAATCTTCTACAGGTGCGCGTGGAGCCCGAGGACATCGCCGAGAACGTGCTCTTTTTGGCGTCCCACCGCTCCTCCAAAACTACCGGCGCGATACTGCCGGTGGACGGCGGGCTCCGGGAAGCCTTTCCGCGCTAAAAAAGACCAAGGGGAGGGGCCGCATGGACTTAAAAGAGGAACAAGCCAAAACCCTTTCAATGCCCCGGAGGCGCTATGGCCTCCTGGGGTTTTTTCTTTTCATGGCGATGGATCTTTTTTACGGAAAGAAGCGGACCCTCTCCAAATTTAAGGTCCTTGAGGTCATCGCGCGCGTGCCTTATCAGGCCTGGGAGCATGTGGCCTACATCGCGATGACCCACACCTACGCCGCGCCGAATTTTGCCAGGCGCATCTTCGAATTTGTCAAAGAAAGCCGCCAGCAGCAGGACAACGAGCAGTGGCATCTTCTGATTCTAGAAGAGATGACGCAAAAGCAGGGGGTCTGCGAGAATTTTTTCCTCTATAAAATTGCCCCGCAGTTTTTGGCCTTTTTTTATTACCATGTGAGCTGGCTGCTTTATGTCGCGAAGCCCTCGTGGAGCTACGCCCTCAACGCTGATTTTG
>JAHFFL010000108.1 GCA_023247955.1 Candidatus Omnitrophota bacterium | reverse complement strand
TGATACCATTGAGTACTTTGAAAATGGCACGGCGACGCCGGTGAGGACGGAAGTTTATAATTATTTTCCGGATCCCTCACGCTACAAGGGCGCGGATTACCAAATCTATGAATTAACCGGCGCCAGAGGGAATTGGACCCCGCTTCAGTCGCTGCCGCCCAATATCAAGAGCGTGACGACGCATTACCCGAATGAAAAATACGAAGGTGTCGCCGTGTCTCTGTTAACGACGTCGGACTTGACCAACGGCGAGCACATGACGCACAGCGTTTATTTTTATAAGGGAACAGATCATAAAAAAGCGGAAGCCGTCGTCGATCTTGAAAGCGGCAATCTAGGATTCCCTCGCGTAAAACAAACGGTTACCACCAACTGGGACGAAAATGGCCTTCAAACCTCGGTTAGAAAAACTGTGCCTGTCTATACGTCGGAAACAAGGTTTGACGCTTGGGCTCGCATTGAAACCTATTTGAACGGCAAGATTGAAAATATCGAATACTTCGAAACGATCACGACCACATCTCCGAATGGGGGTTACAGTTCGAATAACCCGGCAACTAAAATCGAACATTTTAACGAGCAGGGCCGGATTGTCGCGACTGATTATCTCGTAGACGACATCGACAAAAACGGCAAGAAGGACGATAACGACATTTTGCTTTTCCATGAATGGGCGACCGGCGCGAGAAAGCATCTTGATGTCTTATTTGGGGATGTCAATGACGATGGCAGGGTCACCATATCGGACGTCTCTTTCATTCGTCAGGATCTTTTGAGAATCAAAACACTCGAAAGAGAAGGTGACAAATACTTGGCAGACGTCGACCAAGACGGTGATGTAGACTCCTTCGATTTATCTCTAATGCAACGTTATATTCATGGGGTGGCCGCTGTCTGGCCGCCTTTTAAAGACCCCTCTCTTCCGTTGAGCGCGTCCGGCGTAATCAATGAAATTCAAAACAGGCGGGCTGTGTTGAGCAATCGAGCATCATTGCCGAACGGCATCACCGGCAGCTCTGAGCTGGCGGGTTACAATAATCTGAATAAAAATAAATAAATAATCATCCAAAAATCACCTTCATCCCGCCCGTGACCCTTTCAAACGGTACTGCCTCGACTCGTTTGTGAAGTGAGTAGCGTTTCTCGCCGGGGTAAATGACGGCGATACGTTCCAGCTTGAGATCCTCCAGCGCGATGCGCATCGAAGGCGTCATAGCCGGCGCGTCTGCGCGCTTACATTCAACGCCATACCTTCGCCCACCTTTCGTAAATATCAGATCGATCTCCGCTCCCTGATGCGTGGCCCAGAAATACACGTCATCAGGATCCGTCGATCGAATAATCTCTTCAATCACATATCCCTCCCATGATGCGCCGCATCGCGGGTGACCCAATAGATTTGAAACCGTCTTTAAGCCCAATAAGGCGTGAAGGATCCCCGTATCACGGATATAAATCTTGGGCGCCTTTACCTGGCGTTTTTTGATATTGGCATGCCACGGCTGAAGCTGCCGCGCCATAAAAACACCCGTCAAGACATCCAAATAACGGCGGGCGGTGGGTTCGCTCACTCCCAGAGAACTCGCCGGATCCGCGGCGTTCCATAGCTGTCCGTGACTATGCGCCAACATGGTCCAAAACCGATGAAGCGCTATGGCCGGAATGGTGATCCCCTGCTGTCTTAAATCACGCTCAAGGAAGGTTTGGATAAAATTTTTTCTCCACAGAAAACTATCGGCGTCATTCTTGGCAAGGAAGGATAGGGGGAATCCCCCGCGCAGCCAAAGATGCGAGGCGTTCTCCAAACCGACCTCTGTCAGTCCGAAACCGTCCATGACCACTGTTTCAAGGCGTCCGGCAAGAGTTTCCGAGGACTGCCGCAAGAGATCAGGCGAAGCGCTTCCTAAAATAAGAAACTTCGCGGGCAGCGGTTTACGATCCAAAAGGACCCGTAGAACGGGAAACAAATCCGGGCGGCGTTGGACCTCATCGATGACTACGACTCCTTTGAGTGAGCCAAGGGCTGTCTTGGGGTTGGCCAAACGAGCGATGCTTTCCGGATCTTCCAGGTCAAAGTAATTGGGAGAGGTCATTTCGACCCATAGGCGCGCCAGCGTCGTTTTCCCGCACTGACGGGGTCCCAGCAAGGCGACCGCCCGACTTCTTTTTAACGCCGCTTGAATGTGTTTTTTAACGGAGGTTCTTTTTAGCATATTAAAATAATACCATGAAAATCAAAACTGTCAATATCAATTTTCATGGTATTAACGATAAGCGCAAGAGGTCCAGCGCCTCGGTCGCGGCGCGGGATTTGATGTCGGGGCGGTCGCCGGGGAAGAGACAGCGTTTGCAGAAGGAGCGGTTTCCGAGCGCCAGCGCGATGTAAACGAGTCCTACCGGTTTTTTTGACAAAGCGCCACTCGGCCCCGCAATTCCGGTAATTCCAATTCCAATATCCGTCCTAAAAAGAAGCCGTATGCTTTGGGCCATTTTCTGGGCGACCTCGGCGCTCACCGCGCCTTTTTTCCTGAGAAGCAAATCATCGACGCCGAGCAGACGGGTTTTTACCCAGTTGTCGTAGGCAATCACGCTGCCTAAAAAATAGTCGGAGCTCCCGGGCGTATCCGTGAGGACGCTCGAAAAGAGTCCACCGGTGCAGGACTCGGCAGCGCTCAGAGTTTTTTTCTTTTCCTTTAGCAGTTTTCCCACCACCGAAGAAAGCGTCTGGTCGTCGGCGCCGTAAATATTTTTGCCCAGTCGCCTGCGGATCTCATTTTCCGTGCGGCGCACCATCGCGGCACTTTGAGACGCCGAACCCGACTTCGCCATAACCTTTAATTCCACCTCGGCAAGCTTCGCGTAGATGCCTACCGTGAGCGGCGGCTTGAGCTTCAGAAGGTCATTTACCTTGGGGGCGACCTGGGCCTCGGTGAGTCCGGCGACACGCAGCGTGCGGACTTTAAAAGAAGCGCGCAGAATCTGCGCTTTCTTGAAAAGCGCCGGCAGCGCTTTTTCGATAAACATCGGTTCCATTTCCCGTGGTGGGCCCGGCAGAAGCAGAAACCATTTTCGCAGGGCTCCATTCTCGTAACGCGCTTCGCAGAGAATACCGGGGGCGGTTCCTACCGTATTTTCGAAAACGACAGCGTTGTGCGGCACATAGCATTGTTTGGCGACGAGACGATTCATTTGAAATCCCCAACGCTTCATTTTTTGCGAGACCGCTTTGAAGGTCGGTTCGTGGAGAATGAGGGGGACTTGGAGAAACTGGGCCAGCGCTCTTACGGTCACGTCATCTTCGGTGGGTCCCAGCCCCCCGCAGCAAATCACGATGTCCGAACGCCCAGCCGCGATTTCAAAGCTTTGCGCGAGCCGCCCGATATTGTCGCCCACCGTGGTCTGGTAATGCACGTCAATTGCATGCTCAGCTAGCCGCTGGGATAGATAGCGCGCGTTAGTGTTCAGGATAGACCCCAAGAGAATCTCGGTCCCCGAGCAGATGATTTCAGCGATCATAGAGCCGTGCCTTTCGTTACCTATTTAATTATAAGGAGTTAGACTTGGTTAGCAAGTAAAAATAGATTTTAAAGAATAGCGTAGCGCAGGCTTAAGCCTGCGCTACATGGAATAGGAGAGGTTAAGGCTGAGTCTGACCCTAAAAAATTTTAAAATAAGATGAACGAAAATAAGGGGGTGTGTCGTCTAGTAGGGTGAGAGTCTTTTCTTTACACTGTTTTTGCGCGGGGGTATAATATCTTTTCGCTTCGGCCCGTGTAAGGAAAAAATTTTCTTAAGTCACTTTGGGGTTTAAGGTTAACACACTGAATAAGCCGGAGGAAATGTATGTCCCGCCTGAAAGAGAAAGAAAAAAAGGAAGAAAAAAGGGAAGAAAAAGCGACGCTTGCCAAGGAAGCCAGTACCGAGAAGCAAAAGGCGATTGACGCCACGGTTTTGCAGATCGAGAAGCATTTTGGAAAGGGGTCCATCATGACGCTGGGACAAAACGTCAAAATGGATGTCCCCGCGATTCCGACGGGCGCGATCGCGCTGGATGTGGCGCTGGGGATAGGCGGGGTTCCGCGCGGCAGGGTGGTGGAGATTTTTGGTCCCGAATCCAGCGGAAAGACGACGCTCACGCTCAGTATTATCGCGCAGGCCCAGAAGAGAAAAGGGGCGGCCGCGTTTATCGACGCGGAGCACGCGTTTGATTCCACCTATGCCAAAAAACTCGGCGTGAATCTCGACGACCTTCTGATTTCACAGCCGGACACCGGCGAGCAGGCGCTCGAGATCACCGAGATGCTTGTGCGCTCGAACGCGATTGATATCATTGTCGTCGATTCGGTCGCCGCGCTGGTGCCGAAGGCCGAGATCGAGGGCGAGATGGGCGATTCCCACATGGGCCTGCAGGCACGCCTGATGAGCCAGGCGCTGCGCAAGCTGACGGCCGCGATTTCCAAATCCAAGGCGTCGCTGATTTTTATCAATCAGTTGCGCGAGAAGATCGGCGTGATGTTCGGAAACCCCGAGACGACGCCGGGCGGTCGCGCGCTCAAGTTTTATTCGTCGGTTCGTCTTGATATCCGGCGGATCGCGCAG
>JAHFFL010000005.1 GCA_023247955.1 Candidatus Omnitrophota bacterium | reverse complement strand
TCGCGTAGAGAGCCTTCCCACCGCCCCAACCCCCACGAAGCCATAGCGGGAAACAAAACGGCGCAAAAAACAAGAACGGCCGTAATCTTTATCATGCGGCGACGTTTAAATTCGTCAGACGCATCAACAAAAATTCTGTCAAAGCCAAAACCGGCCAGGATTGCCAACGAAGCGACTGTGAAAAACAAGAATTTGGAAGGATTCCGCAACGCCGTCGCTGAAAAGAGCTTCACAAAATACGTATAGGCAGGATTGAACCTGCCAAGGGACAAGAGCGCGAAGATCAGCGCGAGCCAAAGAAAAATTTTCTCGTCTTTTCTCTTCGGACCAAGCATCGCGGCGGTAATTAAAAATAAAGGCAGGATACCCACATAAAAGCTTATTCCAAAAACCTGGCTGAGACTGGGGAACAAAAGTGCCAGAAAACCAGGAGGAAGCACCGATCCCCACAGCGCGAAACTCGTATCCTGCCCGGCGCGCACGGAAACCCGGGCTAGTTCCAGCGTCGCGCTGATCTGCGGCCATGCTAAGATAATCCCCAGCACATTCGCCAGAAAAAAATAACCCATCGCCCTGTCAAAGAAGTTTCCGGCGCGGAAGAGTTGATACAAAAAAAGGTATCCTGCCGCATATAGTGTGATTTGAGGGAATCCCGCCGTCCACATTTGTGAGAGAAGCATTCCCAAAAGTAACGTGTAAAGAAATTTTTTTCTTTCGGCGGAAGAACTCCCGATCTTCCCAACGGCCAAAAGTCCCCAAGGAAACCACGACAGCGCGCGCAGCGTGCCGGTGGTATAAAAACATCCTCCGTAAGCGGTGGAAAAAGAAAAAAGGATGCTGGACAAAGCGGCCGCCTGGCGTGACTGGCCCAGATGAAGGCAAAAGAGATAAAAGCCAACCCCTCCCAAAAGAACATGAAACAAAATCCCCCAAGTGTAGGCCATGAAAAATGGAAGCAACCGATAGCCGGCAAGGTGAAAAAGATAATAAGCCCCTACCTGCCCCTCGGCCACCAGAGGAAACCCGCAGCCAAAAAGCCGGGTCCAATAAGGCAGGTTTCCGGCGGCCAAACCTTTCGCATAAAGAAGGCTCCACGGATAAAACTGAACCTTGTAATCCCCGAAGCTGAAAGTCAATTTCAGAAAAAGAAGCGGCCACAAAAATAAAAAAAACATTGCCCCGTAAAAAAAGAGCCAATAAAAATGCCTTCTGACAAAACTCATACGCGCTTGATCCTGTAAATCTCAAGATAAGGGCCTGGTCTGTCCCGCGAAAAGAGCTCGATCCCTTTGAACGGAAGCGCCACATTCGCCCAGGGATCTTCGGTAAACACTTTTTTAGAATTCCTATAAGGCGAGAATACTCTTAAGAGATCTGCTTTCCCCTGCGAGGTCTCTTCAAAAAAATTTCCCTCACCCGGATACCGATAGCGCACATAGTACTGGATTCCTTCTCTCTCAAAAACCCCCCAGTCGGGGTCAATCAGCGGCGACCACATCAAAAAGGGCGTGCCTTTTAAACGTTCCTCATTCAAATAATAAACGCGATAGGCCTTTTGTCCATTCTGGGAATCACTCAAAAGACGGATCTTTTCCATCTTTGCATCCTTGTAAGGATCATCGGCCGAAACCCGAGTAAGTTTGTCCAAGAGCTGGTTTTTGGTTTGGGTCAGCCGCGGAGAAAAAAAGGCGTGATCCAGGACCACACCTGACCCTGCCGGAATATTTTTGGATATCCATACGGCAGCCAAGTCTCTGGTGTCCGGTCGCAAAAGAAGACGCGCCAGATAAACGTCCTTGCACAGCGACGGCAACAACAGGGCGGCGACCAAAACCAAGTAAAAAAACCGACGGCCGCGCCACTTGATTTCCTCCGTGAAAGCGGCCGCCGAAAGACACAAGAATGGCAAAAGCGGCATTGCATAGCGCTCATAGGGTTGACTAAAAAACACAATTAAAAGATAGTAAACTAGCGGAAAAGACCAAAACCACCGCGTCTTGGCGCGTCTGCCCCACAACCAAAAAATGCCGGCAACCCCGGCCGCCATTCCAAAAAACCCCATCCCTTCCGAAAGCGAATAAAAAAGATGATGGAAAAAAGACATCGATGCTTCGGCAGCTGCTTGCTGCCTGATTTCTCCCAAGAAAAAAGAAAAGTCCAGCACGCTGAAAGGGTTAAGCGCGACATATGTTAAAACCGCGAGGCTTCCGGCCCCCATCCATGCGGAAATCACGCTTTTCTTTTGACGGCGATTGACCTGCCATGCAGCGATGAATACCGGCGCAAGAATCGGGGCCGCAATGTATTTAAAAGCAATCGCCACGCCTGACCAAAACGCGGAAACCGTAAGAGCCTTGGACCTGCCCTGCTTCGCATAGTCGGCAAGAGAATCAAAAACCATCAGTATTGAAAACAACATGGGGATATCCGCATATAAATAATGGCAATCACGTACATGCAAATAAGAGAATGCAAAGAGAGACGCCGCTAAAATAGCCGCCCGCTCACCCAACAGTTTTTTCCCGAGACGGAAAAGAACCGCAACAGATAAGGTACCGAAGAACGCGCCAAAAATACACCTACCCAACATAAAAATAGTGTCGGATCCCTGAAGTATAAAGCGCCGAACTGTTCGGTCGTAGCCCCGGTAAAAAAGCACAGCAAAACATAAGTAAAACCGTATACCCCAAACAAAAGGTAGGACACCAACGGCGGGATCTTGAAAAAATGAGGGTTAAAATCCCCGCCCGCATAGGCAAGCGCGTGATTAACCACAATGGGCTCATCTTGATGATAAGCGGCGGGTAAACCAAAACCGATACCGATTACACGCAACAAAAGAGCCGCTGCGATCACCCACCAGATCAATGGCCCGCTCCCCGCAGTGGCGCGAGTCATTTTCCCTTCTTGGAAGCCTTCACAATAAAAAGGAGCGCGAATCGGTCGGGCACCACACGAGCCATGCGGTAACGTACGCCCCAGGGCAGAAAACTGAGACTCCAGTTGACGCACTGGACAAGCCTCCTCGCCCAAGAGGGATTTTTCTGGATATCGCTTAAGATCGAGTCCCTCATCGAATACGCGGGCACATAATCCACCCAGTCGATGGAAAAACCTGTTTTTTTGAGGTCGTCTAAAAGTTCACGTAAACGATAACGCCGCACATGGTGCACTCCATCCGCGCGCATATTCGGCTGGCCGACGTAGAGAACGCCGCCGATTTTGAGGCTATTGTTGATTTCCGCGAGCGTCTTGTTCGGAAAATGTAAATGCTCCAACACCTCAAAACAAAATGCCGCGTTATAAGTTTCTTCCGGAACCGGAAATCTTCTCTCCACATTGCCGAACACCGCCTTGAAACCCGAGTCGCTGGCCTCTTGAAGGCCGGATTCGCTGATGTCTAGGACATCCGCGCTCTTCACCCCCAAAAAACGGAGCAACTGGCCGTTGCCACCGGCTACATCCAGTATTGTCCAGGCAGGGTCAACGAAAATCTTCGGCTTGATCCGGGCATAAAGCCGCTCGTAGTAAGCGCGATTTTCCCGCACCACTGTCTGATTGGTCCAGTAATCCTTGTAAAGCTGCTCGGTCTCAGGCATTATTTTTCACACGGGTCCATCGAGGGGCTATCTTTTCCCAACGGAATTCATGCAGAAGAAAATCGTAGAAAAAACTTACCGGGATCATCATCAGCGGTTCAAGCGGGTAACGGTACTTGCGGTCCGCAAAAATTACCATTTGTCCAGCCAGCCAGAAAAAAAGACAGGCGCCCAACACCCACGCGCAGGCCCTGGAACCGGAATCGATGAATTCCCATCGCCGCACGAGGAAAACCACCGAAAAGATAAACGAAAATAACAAAATGTAATAAAACGCGAACGCGGTCTCCTCGAAAAATTCCCTGACCGCCGGCGCTATCGGCCGCTTGGGATCAAAGGAGCCGGGATAATACTGGTGCCAAATCGGCCAGACACCTCCCGCGCGATTCCACCCGATAAAAACCAGCATCCGACCGGTGCCGAGCTTCAAAAACTGAAGCGGGTGTCCAAGTATCCACCGCCTCATTTCGCGAGCGCCGTATTGGTGTTGCAAACCAACATCTTTGGCCTGGATCGCCTGGTCCAGCTCCTCGGAATAACCGGATTCGCCTTTTTTTGGAGGGTCGGCGGGCATTTCGGCCGTCGCATTTCCGTTCACCCACGTATACAGCCCATATCCGGTAAGCGTGTAGGGCACCACCACCTTCCAAATGCTGTAATTACGGATCACCCACGGCAGGTTCACCGCCTGCATGAGAATGGCGACGGCAAAAAACGCGAACACGATTTTCTTCCACGGCCGTTTCACGAGAAAATACGCGAACGCGACAACGAACGGCATGAAAATACTGTGCGTGCGCGTCATCGTCGCATAACCGAAGATCAACCCATACCAAAAAAGAGGCCAACGGATTTTTGATCCTTTCACCTCGCGCAACAAAAGATACAGCCCGAAATACCAAAGCGGCAGAAACAGGTGCTCATCCGTGATGAGTTTGATGCTGTAAATCGATACCGGCCATACCGAAAAGAAAAATGCCGCCAACAGCGCGATTCTCTCGGAAAAAATAAGTTTTGTAATCAAAAAAAGCAGTAGCGCCGCCAGCACATAAAGCAAGAGATTCAGCGTATAGGCTACCCAAAGATTGGCCCCGAATAGCTTGTACGCCAACGCAAGAAGCATCGGATAACCGATCGGCCGCCGGGCTTCCGGCATTCCATCGGACCAATGAAACCAAATGCCCTGGGTAAGCTCTATGGCGTGGACATTGGTAACGTCGCTTTCAAGCATGTGCTGGGAATTCCAGGTCGTCAGCGGCGTGTAACTCGAAAACCCCAGCCACGCGAGCCGCAAGAATAAACCGAGAAACACAACGGCCGCCAAGACGTTCCGCGTAGACAGTCTCAGCGGAAACGGGACAACCTTAAAAAATGTCAACGCCAAAAGCCAGAGAAAGAACCACCATGTAAAATGATTGGTTTTAAAAAGCTCAAAGAAATAATGGGAAACGCTCATGAGGACATCGGGACATGCCGCATCGCGGCCGCAACCGAATCCGCATCCATATTCACCGTCTCCTGGATAATGTACAAGGGGCGGTGCTTTACCTCGGCATAAGTCCGGCCGACGTATTCGCCAAGCACCCCTATCCCCAGGCTGTTCAGACCGATGGCTACGAGCAGGAGCAGAATAATGGTGGGAATCCCCGGCGGTGGAGAGCCCTGAAAGGCCAGGCCAAGATAAAACAAAAACGCCAGAAAGGAGATCCCGAGGAGACCGAATCCCATCATCGTAAAGACTCTTAAAGGTTTCAACGAAAAACTCGTGATCGCGTTAAAAACAAAAAAGAAAAGGTCCCAAAACGGCGCCTTGCTTTTGCCGGCACGTCTCGGGCGGCGCTCATAAGGCACGCCAACCTGCCGAAATCCCAGCCACGCAATAAGCCCGCGCATGTAACGGTTCACCTCTCCGCACTGAGAGAGCGCGTCGCGCACCTGCCGCGTGATGAGTCGAAAATCTCCGGTATTGAGCGGGATCGGCACATCGGAAAACCAGCGAATCGCGCGGTAAGCGATCTTTACGGCAAAATTTCTCCATACCGGATCCCCCGGCCTCACGGTACGCACACCGTACACCACGTCATATCCTTCACGCCATTTTTCGATGAGCTTGGACATGACCGCGGGCGGGTCCTGCAGATCGGAATAAAGCACGATCATCGCATCGCCCAAGGCCAAGCGATAGCCGGCGGTCAGGGACATCTCGCCGGTAAAATTGCGGCTGAAACGTGCGTATTTCCATCGCGGATCACGCCGGCAAATTGCTTTCACCAGCTCACCCGTGCGATCGGTGCTCGCGTTGTCGATCACGATAAATTCAAAATCGTAGGGCAACCGGTCCGCCACTTCCGCGACTTCTCTCTCAAGCTGCGGAATACTCCCTTCCTCGTTCATCGCCGGAATAATAACGGAAATAAGCGCGCTCAATGTTTTTCTCCGGCACGGGTAAGTTTGTTTTGCGCCTCATTCCACAGGAGCGTGCGGCGTATCGCAGTGTCCAGATCCACCGTAATTTTAAGTCCCAGTGTTTTTTCCGCCAGACTCACATCCGGCACAAAACGCGTGCGATGGGGACTTGCCTCCTGGGACACGCGGGAAAGGATTTTCGGACGCACCGGCACCGCCTCCGCAATTTTTTCAGCCAATTGCTGCAGCGTAACGCCATGCGAGCTGCCGACGTTATAGTTCTGCCCGGGAGCGCCGGCCGCCAGAATGCGCAGAAGCCAAAAAGCCATGTCGCTGGGATACATGTAACTTCTGACGGTCTGGCCGTCACCGAGGATTCGAATCGGCCCGCCCATCAGTCCGTCCCGGATAAAATTGTTCACGGCCCAAGGTCTGTCGAGAAGCTGGTAAGGTCCGATAAATGCGAAAGGTCTCGCGGTCAGCACGGGCAGACGGTGCTGGTTGCGGTAGGCGGCGCAAAGCGTCTCAGCGAAACGTTTGGCCTCGGCATAAACGCCGGATACCGCAGCGCAGTCCAGATTTCCAAAATAGTTTTCGAGTATCCCTTTCATTTCAAGCGGTTGCGCCCCGTACACAAGTCCGGAGCTAATATTCAGGATTTTTTTTAAATTGGGCAGGCGCGTCGCAGCTTCCAAGACTGTCTGCGTCCCTTGAGCAATCACCTGCGTCACCCTCAAGGGATCTGAGGCCATCAGGCGATTGTCCGGGTTTCCTGCCGCGTGAATGATCCAGGCCACTTCCTTCGGAAGATCCAGAATGCTTCGTACATCCCGCTCGATCAGCGTCACATCTTCGCGCATCGCAAGATTCGGCGCCTTTGCGCTAAAGCTGTGCGCGCGGCCTGACAGTAAAAAAAGACGCGTCCCAAATCCATGGTGGTCATTCAAATAAGCTATCAATTCACAAAGCCAGGTCCCGACAAAACCCGTGCCGCCCGTCACAAGCACGCATTCCCCGCGCAGCATTTCCAAGGACCCGGCTTGCCGGGCCACGCCTTCGCAATCTTCCTGAATGATATCCATGACAGCAGAGGATCTCATGGGGTTTTAATGACGGCCTTTCCCGCCCGTGACGCCAAATCAATCGCCGCTTCAATGATCAGATCTTCTTGTCCGGCCACTACGTTACGGCGCCCCAGTTCAAAAAAAAGGTCTCGGGGATCCACGCCGTACTCCTTGGAAATTCGCTCGACATGCTTGGCAAATCCCGAGAAAACACCGGCGAGACCGCTCACGATGCTCACTGATTTAATGCTGGGGACCGACGGCATCAGCTCCTTTTCGGCGATCTCGGCGGCGTCAAGCATTTTGTAAAGATCGATTCCCGTCGAATAACCCATCTTCTCGAGCACGGCCACAAGCACCTCAAGCTGGGTATTCCCCGCGCCGGCGCCGAATCCGCGTGCGGTGCCGTCCACGATCGCGGCGCCCGCTTCAACGGCCGCCAGCGAATTGGCGACCGCCATGCCGAGGTTATTGTGCGCATGAAAACCGACGGGGATTTGAAGCGCCTTGATCAACTCCTTGATTCTTTCACCCACGTCACCGGGTAGATAAGCGCCCGCTGAATCCATGATCACGACGCCCTCGGCGCCGTAGGACTCCATCTTCGACGCCTCTTCCGCTAAAATTTCTTTGGTGACCATATGCGACATCATGAGCACCCCGTACACTTCCCTGCCTTTCTCACGGATGAATCCGATATGCCGCTGGGTGATATCGGCCTCGGTGCAGTGCGCGCCGACGCGAAAAACATCCACGCCGATTTCGAGGGCCTTCTTGATATCTTTGTTGATCGTCGCAAATCCGGGCATGACGTGAATGCCAAGCTTGGAACCGGACAGTTCAGCGCGGGCGGCTTTCAGCATCGTCACGTCATCCACGGCGCTTTCCCCGACCTGTAGCGAAGAAGCGCCGAGGCCGTTGCCATGGCCAACTTCGACGATAGGCACGTGAGCAGCTTCGGCGGCGGCCGCATACCGCGCAATCTGTTTCTCAGTGAGCTGATGCTTCACCGCGTGATTACCGTCCCGGAGCGTCGGATCGCTGATTAAAACTTTATGGGTCATAAGGCGTTAAGAGGGAACCTTCGCAAAACGTTTGGCATAATCCTCGGCCGTGGCAATGGCGGCACAATTAATGATATCGAGATTCCCCGCGTATTTCGGCAGATAATCGCCCAGGCCCTGCACTTTGACCATGATGACAAGACGTCCGTTCTCGATGAGCGGAGGGACCACAAGTTTATACCCCGGCACATAGGCCTGGATTTTCTCTGTCATACACTTCACCTCAGCCGTAAGAACGTCGAGGCCCGGATGCTTCACCTTTGCAAAAATGGTCGTCTGCATATCCACACACGGCACGGCCGGATTTTGAATCAAAATAGTTTTGGCGCGTCGGCAGCCTGAGAAAGATCGAAGGCCCTCTTCAGTGGTCTCCACATACTCGTCAATATTGAGCCGCGTGGCGGGACCGGAGCTGCGCGAGGCGATGCTTGAGACGACCTCGATATACTCCACGGTCCCTTGTGTCTTTCCGATGAGATAAGCCAGGGGAATGGACGCCTGTCCGCCGCAAGTCACCATGTTCACATGGCGGTCATTTAAGCAATCTTCCAGGTTTATTGCGGGAATGCACATCCGGCCGATCTTCGACGGCGTCATGTCAATCACGATCTTGCCCAATTTATTGAGAATCCGCCAGTGCCGCTCATGATCGATAGCGGAGGTTGCGTCAAAGACGAGATCACAAGCATCCGGTTCCTTCTCAATGGCCTCAATCCCGAGGTTTGAGATCCTGACGCCCAGCCCGCTGGCTTTGGTCATGCCCGGCGACAACAGGTTACGGCCGATAAAAAGAGAGCATTCCAGATAAGGCGAACGCAGCGTCTTGACCAGCAGATCCGTGCCGATATTGCCGCTGCCGAGTATGGCCGCTTTCAGTTTTTTCATACACCCTCAACAGGTTGATCGAGCTTGATTTTATCAAAATTATAAAACTTTTTCACGCTTCTTATTTGAGGAAAAAATCCGTTAAAGCTTGATTTGCGCAGACTTAGGATGCACGCCCACCAGCATGTTTTTCTTGAGTTCCTCGCGAGCAAGCAGGGGTGAAAGATCTTCGAGCGGCGGAGAAATGAGAGAACCGTCGGGCTGAAGCGCCAAAGAAAGCTTGGGGACAAAAAGCTGCTCGGGGTGCATGAAAACCTCGCAGATTAAGGGCCCTTTTTGTCTCTGGACTTCGGGGATTACTTTTTCAAAATCAGACCAGCTGCGAATTTGAAAAGCCGGCATGTCGAAGGCCTTGGCAAGCGCGGTAAAATCAGGACAGGAAACTCCGGATTTTTGGTCCGTGCCTGCATAGCGGCCTTGAAACAAAGCTTTTTGCGTGTGTTTGATCATCAAATAACCATCGTTGTTGAAAACGAGGATTTTAATCGGGAGCTCGTGGTGGACAATGGTTTGAAGCTCTTGCAGATTCATCATCATGCCGCCGTCGCAGTTCAGGCAAAGCACTTCCCCCTTGCCATTGGCGAACGAGGCGCCGATGGCGCCGGGCAAGCCAAAACCCATTTCGCCCAGGCCCGTGGATGTCATCAGGCGCTGGCCGGCTTTCACTTTCAGCGCCTGATGCGCCGAAAGAAGAGCCGTGCCCATATCCGTCACTACCCGTTGATTGGGTTTGAGATAATCCGACAATTTGTACATGAAAGAATAGGAATTCAAAAAACCACGCTCGTCCCGATGCTCGACGCCAATCCAGGGATAGTCCTTCTTGTAACGGTTACAAATCTCTATCCACTTCCGGGGCACCGGCACCGGATGTTTTTTGACCGCATGGATCAACGCGGACATAAAAATTCCGGCATCCGCGCAAATCGGCAACGCCACGCGGTCGCCATGCTTGCGCGTCTCTTCGGGATCAATATCTACCACGGCGATCTTTGCGGCGCGGGCGAATTCGCTCAGCTCATACCCCACCTGCGGAATCGCCAGGCGCGTGCCTATGGTCAACAGAAAATCGCAGTTCTGCAGGATAAAATTCGCCGCGCGTTGTCCGTATACGCCGGCCCTGCCAAAAACCAGCGGGTGATCCGACTCGATCATGTCGATGCCTGCCCAAGACACGAGCGCCGGTACCCGCAGGGTATCGAGCAGTGGTTTTATCTTATCCACGGCTCCGGAGTGTCGAATACCGATTCCCAGCCACAACAAAGGCCGCTCAGATTTGACCAACAAAGACAGCGTTTCTTCCGCTGATTTTTCAGCCGAAGCATTTTGCGCCGTCACATCCTGCGAAGGGGTTTGAACCTTCTCCAAATCCCTTTCTTCAACCTCGGAGGACTGGAGATTCATCGGAATATCGAGCCAGCAGGGGCCCGGGCGGCCGCTGCCGCTCAGGCGGTAGGCCTTTTCCAATTCCACGTCGATTTGGCGTCCGTCCAAAACGCGACTGGCGTACTTCGTGACCTTTCTCACCATCTCGACGCTGTCGTAACCCTGCACCCCCCAGATGCGCAGCGGATTTTCGGGGCGGGTGTACTTGGAATTTTCATTTCCCGAGATCACAAGCCCCGGCATCGAGTCCATCCACGCCCCCACGACGCCGGTGATTCCATTGGCTGACCCGCCGCCGGTCGTCAAAATCGCCGCAGTCACTTTCCCGCAAGTGCGGTAGTAGGCCTGCATCGCCATGGTCGCCGCCTGCTCGTGGTGCACGCACACGATCTCCGTGAATCCCAACCGCACGATCGAATCAAAAATATGCGCGTTGCCGGCGCCCACGATGCCGAACACGTGCCGGATTTCTTGCCTTTTTAAAAATTCTGCGACGCGGTCGCTGATTTTAACTTTCATCGGATAGAATGATTCCAATCAATGGTTTTTTGAATCGCCCGTCTTAACCCGAAAACACGGCTCAGCCCGAGTTCCTTCTTGGCACGGTCGACGCACGGCACATAACAGTCGCCGGCCATCCCGGGGCTTGTTTTTTTTTCGATCCGTATGCCGGACTTGGGACGAAAGACCCTGGCCACTGCGGATGCCAACTCCCGCACCGTCACCGCCCGGTCCGAACCCACGTTGTACGGGCGGCCGGGTTTACCTTTAAAAAGAATAGTCCACAGCCACACCGCCAGATCCGCCGAATAAAGATAAGAACGCACCGGTGTGCCGTCGCTTTTCACGCGAATCGATCCGCCAGCCAAGCCGTCCCGTATAAAGTTCCCTATCGCGTAATGCGCATCCAGCGGCAGGTAGGGTCCTACCAATGTGAAACATCGGGCGATTTTCGCTTGCACTCCGTATTTCGCACCGTACAGCACGCACAAAAGCTCGGCGAGGCGTTTGCCTTCCGCATAAGCGGCACCTGGACCCGCCGGATCCGGCGTGCCTAAAAAATCCTCAGGAATACGCGGAAGACTGTGGGGTTGCCTGCCATACACGGCGCCGGAGCTTAAGAAAAGAAATTTGGCATTTTTATGCCTTCTCGTAAAATCCAACACACGTCTCGTGCCCTGTGTCATGGAATCCAGCACCACCAGCGGTTTTTTCCGGTTCAGCTCCACGGTGGTTTCAGCCGCCGCATGAATTAGGTGCGAAAAATCTCCTCTTGGAAAGCGGAACGAGCGGATATCCCCCGTATGCCACTCCAGCGAGGAATGCCCGGCAAGATGCGGCGCCTTTTTCGCAAATGCCGCCGGATCGCGCGACAAGACCGTCGCGCAGGCGCCAAGCTTCAATCTTTCGTTCGCCCAAACAAAAGTTTCCAAAAGCCACGAGCCGATGAACCCCGTGCCACCGGTGATAAAAATCCTTCCACCCCGCAGCTCTCTCCACAATCCTCTCGTACGTTCCAACACCCGGTCCAAATCGCCGGCGAGAGGATTTGGGGTCACCGCGAAAACACCTTGGGAATTTCGTGAAAAACCTGGATCATGTAGTCCCGCATCGGTTTTGAAATCCCCGGGTACACACCGACCCAAAAGACACGATTCATTACAAAATCCGAGTTTTTTAAATCGCCGACCACGCGGTACGGCACCTCGCGATAAGCCGGCTGTCGCGTGAGGTTTCCTCCAAACAAAAGCCGCGTGGCGATTTTATGATCCTCGAGATACCGCACGACTTGGTCTCGACTGAACGGCGCCTCTTCTCTTACTGCGAGCGGAAAACCAAACCAGCTCGGCCTGCTCTTCGGCGTCGGCTCGGGCAAGACAAAGTACTCGTCCAGATCCTCAAGCCCGGCACGAAGCGCCGCGAAATTTTCGCGGCGGATCCGAATGAATCCTTCCAGCTTCTTCAGTTGCGCGACTCCGACGGCCGCCTGCATATCGGTTGCCTTTAAATTGTAGCCGATATGCGAATACGTGTACTTATGGTCAAAACCGCGGGGCAAATCCCCAAGCTGCCAGTCAAAACGCTTGCCGCAGGTATTCTCTTTGCCCGGGTCGCACCAGCAGTCACGGCCCCAATCTCTAAAGGATTCCAGGAGTGTTTTCAGTTTTGCGTCGGAGGTGAGCACGGCCCCACCCTCACCCATCGTGATATGATGCGCCGGATAAAAACTCACGGTGGCCAGATGCCCGAAAGTCCCGACCTTTCTTTCTTCATAGAGCGCGCCGAGGGCATCACAGCAATCCTCGACAAGCCACAGGCCGTGCTGATCGGCAAATCTCTTGACTTCCGCGGCACAAAACGGATTACCGAGCGGGTGCGCGGCGATGATCGCTCGGGTGCGGGGCGAGAGCGCCTTCTCGAGCTGGCCTAGGTCCACTCCATACGTCGGCACCGTCACATCCATAAAGACGGGCACTAATCGGTTTTGAATAATGGGATTGATGGTAGTGGGGAAACCGGAAGCGACCGTGAGGACCTCGTCTCCTTCTTTGAGACGCCGCTCGCCCAATTTAGGCGACGTGAGACAGGCGAGGGCCAGGAGATTCGCCGAGGAACCGGAATTCACAAGCACGGCGTGTCCGAGCCCGAAAAACTTTGCGAGCTCGCGCTCGAAGACCTCGGCAAAACGGCCTGTCGTCAGCCAGAAATCCAACGACGCATCGACCAAATGCAGGAGTTCGTCGGCATCAAAAACCCGGCCGGCGACAGCAATAGGGGTTTTACCCGGAATGAAATCCCGAACAGGAAAAGCCGCCTCGTGATAATTTTCGACGAGCTTAAGAACCTGCCGCCTCAGACGCGAGACATCGGCCGGCGTCATGAACCCAAAAACTTCCGGTACCAGTCGATGGTTCTCCTCAAGCCCCCATCGAGATCAAACAGCGGAGACCAGCCGAGCACTCTCTTTGCTTTTTTCGCGCTCAAATATTGATCGCGAATCTCGTGCCTGGCTTCGTCCAGGATTTTCGGCTTAAGGTCCGACTTCATGATCTTCAGGATACGTCGGACAAGCTCGATCACGCTGACACGCGTCTCATTCGAAAAATTGAACGCCGCGCCCTTGAGTGTCGGATTTTTCGCCAAGCGCTCGGCCAAAAGCATGGTGGCGGCCGCCCCGTCCTCCACATAAAAATAATCGCGCACATAATTCCCGTCTGATCGGACCACCGGCCGCTCGCCCTTAAGCACCGATCGGATCGTGCCCGGGACGATACGGTTCCAATTTAGGTCTCCGCCGCCGTAAAAATTCCCGCAACGCGTGATCGCCACCGGCAAAGCAAAGGTCTTCGCATAAGCGCCGGCAATAAGATCCGCGCAGGACTTGCTCACGTCGTACGGATGGGTTCCTTGAAGCGGAGACTCCTCGCCATAAGGGAGCTTGTCCTGGCTGCCATACGCCTTGTCTGAAGATGCCACGACAATTTGCTTCACGCGTGGACTGCGTTTGGCCGCTTCCAGCACGGCCCAAGTGCCGCCGATGTTGCTTTCAAACGTCGACACCGGGTTGTCGTTGGCAATGCCTACTATCGTTTGGGCCGCTAAATGGATCACCGTATCGACTTCGTATTCACCCATCACTCGTTCCAGCAGCGCTTGATCACGCACGTCTCCACGCACGAGCTTCACTTGATCAGCCAGGCCGTTGCTCAAAAGCTGGCTCTGCGGCACCCAGTCGCGCACGAGGCAGATCACATCCGCCCGACTGTCAAGCAAGCGCTTGACGAGCCACCCCCCAACGAATCCCGTGGCGCCCGTCACCAGCGTCGGGCGATCTGTCCAGAAAGAACGCTTCATTTCCACACCTTCCAAGGCGCTTCTTGGTTCGCCCAGAGCTCATTCAAATACCGGTACTCCCGGTAAGTATCCATCGCATAAAAAAATCCTTCGTGACGGTAGGCCACAAGCTCCCCCTCTTTAGCCAAACGTTCCAGCGGTTTTTGTTCGAGCACGCAGTCATCGCCGGTCAAATAGTGGAAGATTCTCCGGTTAAACACCAGAAAACCCGCGCTTGCCCAGCCATTCAGCTGTGGTTTCTCGGCAAAACTCAGTACTTTTCCGCGCGCATCCACATCCAAAATACCAAAACGGGAAAACGGCTTCACCGTCGTGACGGTAGCCAGGCGGCCATGCGCGTGATGAAAGCGGAGCAGCTCTTTCAGATTCACGTCCGCCACGCCGTCGCCATAGGTCACGATGAAAGTATCCTTGTCAATGTAGGATTCGGTCCTCTTGACCCGCCCGCCGGTCATGGTGTCAAGCCCCGTCTCGAGCAGCGTCACATTAAAATCCTGTTCGGTGTGTGCGCCGTGGTGAACGACCCGGCTCTTCGATCCGAGGGAAATCGTAAAATCGTTGTTCATCGCTTCATAATTCAAAAAATACTCTTTGATCATGTTGCCGCGGTACCCCAGGCAAAGAATGAAACGCGTGAGCCCGAAATGCGCGCAGCCCTTCATGATATGCCACAAAATGGGCCTGCCGCCGATCTCGGCCAGAGGTTTAGGGCGGTACTCGGTCTCCTCGCGCATACGGGTCCCCTGGCCACCGCAAAGGATCACGACCTTTGCAGGATCCGGGGCATTGGAAAAGTGCCGGCGTGACTTACTCATAAGAGGGGAATTTTATCACAATTACCGTCGGAAATCATAGACAAAAACCGAGTAACCAATGACCTTGGTCGGGGTGGCCGTCTTGGTCCACCCAAAGGCGTCAAGGAAGTGGGCGCCGACGGCATAAACGGTGTTTCCGGGTACCGCAAACTCCTCCGGACGCGGTTTTCGAGCGGGTATTCCGTAATAGGCCGGGTCGGCGCCGTCATGAAAGAAAAGGACCACCTCGGGATATTTTTTTGCTCGCACAAAAATGCCCAGACCCTTCAAGTCCTGCCCCCAATCCAGATTGGAATCCCGCAACACCTTGTAACCGTTTCGCGGACCGCCAACGGCCTCATTGAAATAGGCCAAATAATCCGGGAAAATAAACAAGGCCTCGCCCGCATGCCAGATCAGAAGGCCCGCGACGATGAATTTCAAAAGCCGCCCCTTACGCCAAAGATAAGCGAGCGTCCCTCCCCCTAAAACAAAAAAAAACGGGTACACCGGGAGGAAGTAGCGAATCCCGGCCTGGGCCTTGTCCCCGAGCGTCGCTACGAAGAAAAACGCCGCCGGCACATAAAGCGTTGCAAGCGTGACGCTGTCCAAGCCCAATTTCTTCATGAGGACAAACGACAAAAGGCACAACAAAATAAGCGGGATGGTGTTCTTTACGGCGAATGCCACCAAGTAGTAATACCACCTTCCCTCCTTCGACCAGCGGCCCAGAAGATACGCATTGGTGCCTTGGGCACGCGTCAGGACCATGCCCGCGAAAGAAGCGGCAAATGTCGAAAGCGGCACCGGTGTTTCCCGGGCGAATGAAACGAGACGCGGCCCTCCGATCTTTTGCAAAAACTCCGCTTTTTTTTCCGGATGAGGCGTGTTTTTTAAAAGAGGCCTTACTTCAAAAAAATAACCGGCCCATACCGTAAGAAAACAGACGAGGAGGAACAAAAACGTCTTCCGCGGCGCCACTTCTTTGAGTTTGCCCGAAACAGCGGCGACAATCAACAGCGTCGGAAAAAGTAACACCGCGCTGAACTTGGACAAAAACGCGGCACCGGACGCTAGGCCGGTCAGGATCAGATTTTTGCGGGTAGGCGCCGTCAAATAACGCCTGAAACTCACGAGCGTCAGGAAGAAAAAGAATGCCACCGTCAAATCCGCCGTAGCAAGCCCCGAGTGGGCAAGCATATCCGGGCAGAAGACATAAAGCGCCAAACTCGCCAGACCGGCCCACGCCCCAAACAACTCTCCGGCAAATAAGAATACAGAGAAGGCAAAGACCACCGACACCATCACGATAGGCACGCGCGCCCAGAAAATCAATTGGTCGGCATTGGTATTGGCGTGATAGAAAAACTGCCTGGCGAATTCGGGACTGTCCCCCGCTTGCCAGGACGGATGGTCCAGCGGCGCCTTGGCGCCTAACCATAAAAGCGGAATCGCGCTCAAGATCCGCGGCAAGGGCGGGGAAATAGGAATTAGGCGAAAGTCGCCCCGTGTCACCAGCGACGAATAAGCGCTGGCTACATGATGCGAAAATTCATCGGCCGTAGGCGACTTGGTGCGCATGGCCAACACCGCCTGCGCGACCATCAGCGCCAAAAGAAGTCCCGCAAACCCCTTGATTCGAAGCGACATAAGACCTTATTTTGACTCTAACCCCTGAATTGTCAATAGGATAAATTTATGTTACGATACTGCGCATGCCCGGAAAAATTTTATCGAGTCTCAGTTTATTTTTTCCCGCCTATCACGATGAGAACACGATAGAATCCCTCACGCGGGCAAGCGTGGAAGTCGCCAAAAAACTTACGGATGACTTTGAAATCATCATCATCGACGACAAAAGTCCGGACCGTACCGGCGAGATTGCCGACCGCTTAGCCGGCGAATTTAAAGAAGTGCGCGTCATCCATCACCCCCAAAATCTCGGCGTCGGCCAGGCCATGATTACGGGATACCGGTCCGCCGCCAAGGATTATGTCTTTTACACGGACGGCGACGCCCAATACGACGTGCGCGAGCTTCCGCTTCTGGCGCAGCACACAACGGAATACGACATCGTTGTCGGCTACCGCTTAAAACGCGCCGAAGGGTGGAAGCGGGTGTTTACGAGCCGCTCATTTCATCTTTTAATCTTTATATTCTTCGGCGTCCATTACCGGGATATTGACTGCAGTTTCAAACTGCTGCACCGTCGTTTTCTCGAAAAAATTATCTTCCGGACCAATAGCGGCCTGATCGATGCCGAGATCATGATCCAGGCCAACCGGCTTAAGTCCCCGGTCAAGGAAGTCGGCGTGCACCACTACCCCCGCCGGTTCGGCCGTTCGCAATGCCTGCGCTTAAAACTCATCCTTTCCATGCTTTTGGACATGGTCAAGCTGCGATTTAAACTGTGGTAGTGATTTTTATCCGTTAAAATCTGGGAGTGGCGCTTGAACCCTCACAAAAGTAAATGGCTTATCTTCTCCGCCCTAGCGTTGCCGCTTCTCTGGATGATGTTTCTGAACCAAAATCTGCCGTTCAGCACGATGGACGACCCCACACTGCTTTATATGGCAAAGACCACTTCTTATGGCCAAATTCTTTCCCGTGCGGTCAATCCGTTGACGCCCACCTGGAGCTATCAGCTCGAAATGCAGGGAGGCGGCGAACAAAACCAGCTGGGGCTAAGGCCACTCGAGCTTCTGGTCTGGAAATTACTGCTGGGTTTCTTCGGTTACCGCCCCGGGGCTTATTTCCTGACAAAGGGAGTTTATCTGGCGCTGGTCAGTCTGATGGTTTGCCTCTTCACCTACCGTTTGACGGAAAATAGGTCCGCTTCGATTCTCGCGTCGCTCTTTTTTTCAGCAACACTCCCTTGCTACATGAGCGTTTTCTTTATCAGTGATTTTGGCCTTCTGGTGCAATTTATCCAAGCGCTGGCTGCTCTCCTTTTTTTACGGCTTGTCGATGAAAACGAGCGGAAAAATATGCCTCTTCCGAAACTTTTTATTTTTTGTTCGGCGATTTTTCTCCTGACATGGTTGGGCATCAAGACTTATGAGACGATGAAGATTCTGCCGTTTCTGTTTCTCGCCTTTCTGTTCTTGGTAAAATTTCTCCCCGACATCAAGGGGTGGATTAGCCGAAGAAACAATCTTGTGCTTGCCGGCTTGGTCCTCGGCCTATTTATTCTTGTGGTCCCTTTTACCTCCAGTTTCAAGGCCATTGACCGGACTCAAGAAGTTAAAAATATGTTTCTGCCGAATTATCACTGGGACTCGCTCTGGCGTTCGGTGTTTCAAAATACAAAAAATGCGTGGGAAAGCGAGCCTGATATCGCGTTCTTTTCCCTCAAATCCTGCCTCCCGTTCTCCCTCGCAAGAACCTTGGGGCTCCTTCTTTGCTGGACTGTCTTGCTGACCGTAATTCTCTTGATTCTGCGGCGAAGCCAAATTTTAAAAAAGTCGGACCAAAAAAAACAGGATCTCTGGGTCTTTACCGGCTTGTGGCTTGTAGCCGATATCGCAGCGCTTGGGGCCGTCAAGGAATCCGATCCCCGGCATTTAATGGTGCCGTTGGTTCCGTTCACGATCTTCTTCACTGCCTCGTTTTTCTTTATTTCAAAAACCCTGGGGGCAAGGGCAAGAAAAGGGTTCCTTGCCCTCTGCCTGGCCGGCTGGGCATTCTCGTTTGGCACGAATTTAAACCACCAAATCTATTTCCGAAAATTCCTCGGCGGGTTTCAGATCGGTCAGCAAAAATACCTGGACTTTATTTATGAGGATTATCACGGTAAAAAACCAACCGACTACGAAGACCTGATTGAATTCATGCTCGTGCCGCAGCAATTGAATATCTGGCATATTCCCTTTATCGTCGATGAAAACTACGTCCATTATTTTGAGAAATGGACACGTTATGATTATCTGTTGCCGATCCAGCGAAAACATGGAAAGGCCTATGTCGTGACGGCAGACCCTGCGCGGGTGAAAAAAGATCTCTACCTTGAAAAAATCGGCGAGTTTACTGATACCAATAAAAGTTTATTTACAGACCTGATTTTGAGATTTAAGAAGAAAAAAGGGCGTCTATTCGGAGTGTACCGCTTTAACCCCGAGCGGGGCTAGCGGCCGGCCTTTCCGCGATCACGATCAGTGAAGAACCTATCGGCAGGTTCATGACGCGCAAAAGAATTTTTTCAAACCGGAACAGGAAAAGAAGAATCTCGTTCACGACGGGTATCACGCGGACTTCCTTCACATGCTTGAGCTTGGTGTCTTTCGGATAGCGCTGGAGCTTGCGCACCACATAGACCACCGGAAATAAAAGAAACATAAAAAATGACGCCCTGCGAATGCTGAATC
>JAHFFL010000107.1 GCA_023247955.1 Candidatus Omnitrophota bacterium | reverse complement strand
CTCGACTTTTTTCGCGTCCGGGAAATAAGACTCTATCGAAATTTTGTACTTGGCGCGGATACGGTCCATGACCTCGTAGGTTTCCTCGTTCAAGCGTCCCGTATCCAGCGTGAACACGCGGATCCCCGGCTCAATCCTGACGAACATGTCGATCAGCACCACGTCCTCGGCGCCGAACGACGACGCGAGCGCGATCTTTGACTTAGGAAAAGTCTTCAACGCCCACTGCAGAAAAGACACCGCCGACGCCTTTTCGAATTCTTCATTGATTTTAGAAATATCAAATGGCACTAAAATGCTCCACCTTTTTTAAAATAATCCCTCCGCCGCGCACGTCGTGCTCGCTCACGAGCACAAAGCGTCCCGTCTCGGGGATGCGGTCAAACGTGTCAAACGCGACCGGCTTTTTCGTCGCGAGGATGATCTCGGCCACCTCGTTTTTGGCGACCTCCTGCGCGTTTTGCGAGATCTCCTCCAGATTGGACGAATTCACGACGCGCAAAATCGAATCGACGACGCACTCGGTCTCCTCGGTCGTGAGTTTCAAAAGATATTTTTCGCCGCGCTTTAGGTGTTTGTTGCCCATCCAGAAGATATTCGCCAGAAACGTCCGCGAGACCTCGGGCGCCGGTTCCCTGCAAACAACTTCGCCGCGCTCCACGAAGATCTGATCCTCCAGCGTGAAGCCGACCGACTCGCCCGCCGAGGCCTTTTTCTGCTTCGGCACGTTCCACTTCTCAATCGATTTCACGACACCGCGCTTCCCCGAAGGAAGGAACGACACTTCCTCGCCTACCGAAAGGGTGCCGGACTCAACCCGCCCCGCGAAGATCCTTTCCTTGTCAAACTTGTAAACGTCCTGCAACGGAAGCCGAAGCGGCAAATTTTCAGACAAGGGGGGTTCGAGCTTAAGCGAATCCAAAAGCTCAAGCAGCGGTTTGCCCTCATACCACGGCATCTTGGAACTGGGCAACGCCACATTCTCGCCGTGGTAGGCGGCAAGCGGAACGTAGGCCAGCGGCTCCAGCTTCAGGGATTTCAGATGCTTGCCGTACTCCTCGCGCACGCGCTCAAAAACAGCCCGGTCGTAACCGACAAGGTCCATCTTATTGACGGCGACGAGAATCTGCTTGATTCCCAAAAGCGAGAGGATCGTCGCGTGGCGCCGGGTCTGCTCGCGCAGTCCTTCCTCCGCGTCGATGAGGAGAATCGCCACATCCGCCGTCGAGGCGCCCGAGACCATGTTTTTCAAAAATTCCTTGTGCCCCGGCGCGTCGATCACGCGGTAAAAGCGCTTTTTGGTCTTGAAAAGGACCTGCGACACGTCGATCGTGACTCCCTGGTCCTGCTCTTCCTCGAGCGCATCCAGTAAAAACGCATACTCAAAGTTCATGCCGCGGCTCTTGCAGATCGCCTCTACCTCTTTCATGCGGGACGGCAGTACACTCCCGGTCTCCTGCAGGATCCTCCCGACCAGCGTGGATTTGCCGTGGTCGACGTGGCCTACAAACACGATCCGAAGCGCCGTGTCCAATCGAATTTTGGATTTTTCGAGTATTTGAGGCATTCCTTTCTCCTTACATATAACCTTTTGCGCGGAGCTTCTGCATGGCGTAGCGCTGAGAGTGGTCCTGCTCGCGCCCTACGCGCTCGGAAATCTTCGTGTGCTCGAGCTCCTCGATGATCTTCTCGACGGTGTCCGCGCTTGACTCGACGGGTTTGGTGATGGGCCGGCATCCGAGCGTACGGTAGCGCTTGCCCCCTTTCGCAAAATAAAGATTCACCACCGGAATGCTCTCACGCTCGATATAACGCCACACGTCGACCTCAGTCCACTCCAAAAGCGGATGAATACGGACATGCGTGTCCTTGTCGTAATCGGTCTTAAATTGGTTCCACAGCTCCGGCGGCTGGTCTTTGTAGTCCCATTCAAAGTCGATATTGCGCGGTGAGAAAAAACGCTCCTTCGCGCGCGTGCCGTCCTCGTCGCGCCGGATGCCCACGATAAGCCCGTTCCACTTTATTTGGTTGATCATCTGCTGGAGGGCCACGGTCTTGAGCTCATGGCACACCGTGACCGGATCGTAATTCTGGTAATTCACGCCGCGGGCCAGCGCCTCCTCGTTTTTGCCGACGGTAAGATCCAGGCCCCATTCCCTCGCGAGCCGCTCGCGGTACTCGTACATCTCGGGAAACTTGAAGGTCGTGTCGATATGCACGACCGGAAACGGCACACGGCCAAAAAAGGCCTTTCGCGCCAGCCACAAGAGCACGGTCGAGTCCTTCCCCATCGACCAGAGGCACGCCAGCCGGTCAAATTTCTTGTACGCCTCCCTCAGGATAAAAATCGACTGGTTTTCCAGCTTGTCCAAATGATCCATAGCGTGATCTCTTTATATATTACCTATTTTATATAGTATATTATGAAAGAAGTCTAACATACATAATCTATTCTGTCAAATATAATCCCACCACTTGTTTTCACGATTGCGCGGCAAATGGTGGGATAAATTCTCCGCTAACCGCTGCGAAGGATAATTCCTGAGAGGGAGAAATAGACCGAAAGCGTCTGAAGGTCGCAGATCGCGAGCACCAAAGGCCCGGAGGCGATCGCGGGGTCGATTTTGAAACGCCTGAAGACCAGGGGAAGCGCCAGCCCGATGAGCGCCGAGATCACTATCGCGACCGTCATCGATGCGGCGATGGCCAGGCCCAGCCGTGGGCTTCCCTGCCATAGCACCGCCGTGCCTCCCACGAGAAATCCGCAGACAAGGCCGATGGCAACGCCCACCAGCACTTCACGAAAGAAAAAAGCGCCCAAATCTTTCAGATTCACGGTCCCAAACGCGAGATTTCTCACGACAATCGTCGCGCCCTGGACACCGGTGCTTTCCGAAAGACCCAGCACCACCGGGATGAAGAGGAAAAGCGCGGCGACAGTTTCGAGCGAGTTTTGAAAAAACCCGAGGATAAACGCACAAAAAAGACCACCTGTCAAATTGACCAGCATCCACGGCAGACGGAGCCGAAGAATTTTTCGCGCCGAGCGTGATTTGATTTCCTCGGCGCTGGTCCCGACGATCTTCGCAATGTCCGCTTCGGCCTCCTCTTGAAAAACCTGAAGGACGCTGTCAGCGCCTATCACACCCACCAGCTTCTGTGCTTTATCCACGACGGGAAGGCCGAGATAGCGATGCCGCTGAAGGACCCGCGCCACATCCAATTGGGACATGCCGGTTTCGACTTGGACGATGGGTCCCCTCAAAATCTCCTTCACCCGTTTGTCGGGAGGATAAAACACAAGATCACGCACCTGGATCACGCCTTCTAAACGGTGGTTTTTGTCCACGACGTAAATATAGGAGACCTTGACTTTCCCATCCCGCGGCAGTGACTGCAGGTAACGCGTCGCCTCTTCTATCGTGCATTCGATAGGGATGCAAAAATACTCCGTCTGCATCAATGAGCCGGCTGTCCCAGGAGGATAGGGGTTCACAGGATATCCACAGTCTGTTTATAATAAAAAATGGGGTTTAATACCATAATAATGTCTTATAAATAGTTATTTTCCCATATTTTAATAAAAATAACACTAAAAGTGGTTCAATAATCCCATTTTAAAATGTTATTCTAAGTACTATGATTATTAAAATTTAACCATTCTCTCAATTAGGGGACGCCAAACGGCCTGTTTTCTTCAAAATTCGCGCCACCAAGTAGAAGACTACCACGGCCAGTAAGGCCAAAGAAAAGAAGGGGAGCTCAGAAGGCGTAAGCTGAGACGAGGGGCCCAGGTTTTCCCTGACCTTGATGGCCAAGACCGCAAAAAGCGCAAGCGTCACATTCCCATAATCTTTGCGAAGCGCGCGCTTCCAGTCGTATTGAAACTCCGACAGGGACTTTTGAATCCCGTGGAAATTGGGGATAAAACGGTTGACGGCGCGCGTGTACTGCTCGTACTCCGGACCAAAACGCGCCGCCAGATAAGTCTCTTCGGCCACGACAATGGCATAGTACGCAAAAAGGAAAAACGGCAACACCGCCACATACGACCAGACGCTCTGATAGAGCAGGCAAAAGCCAAGAAGAATAGTAACATTGCCCATGTACATTGGGTTGCGCGTATGGGCGTAAAAACCCCGGATCACGAGCTTGTCGGCGAACACCTTGCCGTCCTTTCCCCCGCGCTTGATGTACGCATAGCCGATCACGAGCAGCCGAAACGCCTGTCCGCAAACCACGAGCAGGACCCCGAGTATTTTCAGCAGACGCCCGGCCGCGCTGCGCCTGAAAAGGTCGTCGGGACCAGCTACAAAAAAGAGCGGGATAAAAACAAGCGGGAATAAAAGGTTCCTGGTGCGGAAGAAGAAATGACCCGCCGCGATCACCAAACGGCGCGGCGCGCTTGGCCCCGTCATTTGAGCGCGATAATCCCGCAGAAGTTGTACCACCGGAAAAACATGTCACAGCCCTTGAAGCCGTTCTTCAGCAAAAGCTCCCGGTTTTCGTCAAAATGGTAGGGGATCAGCACATTCTCGAGCGCCTCTCTTTTCTGGGCGATCTCCATCTCGCTGTAGCCGTTGCGCTTTTTGAAATCGTAATAAAATTTGATGAAGAGC
>JAHFFL010000106.1 GCA_023247955.1 Candidatus Omnitrophota bacterium | reverse complement strand
CCTGAGAGACCGGAGGCCCGTGTCAACGACTACGCGGGGATCTTAAGCGAAGGCGCCCGCCGCGAGATTGAGGCGACTTTGGAAGATTTTGAGAAAACGACCTCTAATCAAGTGGTTGTCGCGATTTTTCAAAGTTTAGACGGCCAGAATATCGAAGATTTCTCAATCCGGCTCGCGGACCAGTGGAAGATCGGCACCAAGGAAAAGGATAACGGAGTCATCCTTCTTATTTTTAAGGAAGACCGTGCCGTGAGGATAGAGGCCGGCTACGGCCTGGAAGGCGCACTGCCGGATGCGGTGGCGCATCAGATCATACGAAACGAAATTGTTCCCGCTTTCCGCGAGGGCCGCTTTGACGACGGCGTGAAGAACGCCGTGGCAGCCATTATTCGGGCCACACGCGGGGAGTACAAAGCTTCCGATAGCGGTGCTTCTGTCTCCGAAAAAGGCCGGCGCTATGGTCCGCTCGTGTATTTGGCGGCCGTGACTTTTTATCTGTTGCCCGTGGTTTGTTACCTTGTTGTTATCGGTCTCTCCGTTGTGGCCTTTGGTTTTCCAATGGGGCTTCCTTTAGGAATTTTTGCCGCCCTTATCCTTTTTTTCGTGAGAAAAATGTTGTCTTTGCCGGTAGGGCAGACTATTTCAAGCGGCAGGGGCACGGGATTCTGGGGAGGCGGATTTTCCGGCGGTGGATTCTCCGGCGGGGGTTTTGGCGGCGGCGGCGGCGGAAGTTTTGGGGGAGGAGGGGCGAGCGGCCGGTGGTAGACTTGTTGGATAAGAACGCTAAGCGGGAGATTGTGGATGCGATCCGCAAAGCAGAAGCTCAAACCAGCGGCGAGATCCGCGTGCATCTGGCGAGGAAATGCCGGGAAGACGTGCTAGGCCACGCGAAGAAAATCTTTTCAAAACTGGGCATGCACCGTACCAAGCGACGTAACGCGGTTCTTATTTTTGTCGCGCTCGACAGCCGGCGTCTTGCGATTCTCGGGGACGCGGGGATCCATGACCGCGTCGGAGATTTCTTTTGGGGCGGTACGCGTGATAAAATGATCGAATATTTCCGCAAAGACGAGATCAAAGAGGGTATTATCGCCGGTGTCGCCGGCGTCGGCGAGAAACTAAGACAGCACTTTCCGAGGCATCTGGACAATCCAGACGAATTGCCGGATACCGTGACTGAGGGTTGAGGAAAAAAATTCAGATGCAGTTCAAACCGATACTCAAGGCGATGCTTCTCTGCGACATGACGATTGTCGAGGAGGGCAGCCACAAAAGAACGCTGATCGGGCTTTTTGACCGGATCAAGTCGCGTGAGTTTCCCACGGCGCATCCGTCGATGAGCGTCTACGTGCAGTTTCGGGAGATCGAGGGGACGTTTGATTTCGCGCTTGAGCTTTTTGACGTGGACGACGAAAAATCCATCAACCGCGCGGTGATCAAGGATTTTCACGTGCAGGACAAATCTAGAGACTGCGAGCTGGTGTTCAATCTCTTGTCGGTGAAGTTGGAGCATGCGGGGGAGTACGAGTTTAGAATTTACGTGAATGATCTTGTCTTCGGGCAGAAATCTTTTCAGGTCCTAAAATAAACGGAGGGGTTCGATGAACGTAGACATCAAGCAAGTGGCTGAGAAAGTCGAGAAAGAAAGCGCGTCCATCCGCGCGCTGCAGGCGGAAATCGCGAAAGTGATTGTGGGACAGACGTATCTGGTTGAGCGTCTTCTGATTTCTCTTCTAGCTGACGGGCACGTGCTGCTCGAAGGCGTGCCGGGGCTGGCAAAAACACTTTCGGTCAAGACGCTGTCCCAGGCGATTGACACTAAATTTCAAAGGATACAGTTCACGCCCGATCTTTTGCCGGCTGATCTTTTAGGGACGCTGGTGTACAACCCGAAGACCGGCGAATTCACGACGAAGAAAGGGCCTCTTTTTTCAAATATCATTTTGGCGGATGAGATCAACCGCGCGCCGGCAAAGGTGCAAAGCGCGCTTCTCGAGGCGATGCAGGAGCGGCAGATCACGCTCGGGGGACAGACTTACTTGCTTGAGGAGCCGTTCCTTGTTTTGGCGACCCAGAACCCCATCGAGCAGGAAGGGACTTACCCGCTGCCGGAAGCCCAGGTCGACCGTTTCATGTTGAAGCTGAAGATTGCTTACCCTAAAAAAAACGAGGAGCTCGAGATTATGAACCGTATGGCCGGACAACGGCCGCAAACAATACACGCCGTCGTCGGCCCTCAGGACATCTTGAGGGCGCGGGAAGTGGTGCGCAGCATCTACATCGATGAGAAGATCAAGCAGTACATCGTCGATATCATTTGCGCGACGCGCGACCCCGAGGCGTTTAAATTAAAAGGCCTAAAAGGGCTGATCATGTACGGCGCATCGCCGCGCGCGACGATTTATCTGAATATCGCTGCGCGGGCCTACGCGTTTCTCAAGGGCCGCGGGTATGTGGTGCCGGACGACGTGAAGGCCGTTGGCTCCGACGTGCTGAGGCACCGCGTGATCCCGACCTACGAGGCCGAGGCCGCAGAGATGAGCTCCGACAACATTGTGAGCAAGGTCTTCGAAGGGGTTGAAGTTCCTTAAGAAGAGTCACCATGCTCCCCAAAGAGCTTCTTAAAAAAATCCGCTTCATCGAGATTACCACATCGCGACTCGTCAACACCGTCTTCGCGGGCGAGTACCACAGCGTCTTCAAAGGCCGCGGCATGGAATTCGACGAGGTCCGCGAATACGACGTTGGGGACGACATCCGCGACATCGACTGGAACGTCACGGCCCGTATGGGCCATCCGTACACCAAAAAATTTGTAGAGGAACGCGAACTCACGGTGATTTTTCTCGTCGACGCAAGCTCGTCGGGGCAGTACGGCACGCGGGGAAAGACAAAATCCGAGCTGATCGCCGAGATCTGCGCGCTCTTGGCGTTTTCCGCCGTCAAGAACCACGACCGCATCGGACTTATCATCTTTAGCGACCAAACGGAAAAGTACATCCCCCCGAAAAAAGGACGACTTCACGTGCTCCGCGTGATTCGTGAGATCCTGTCGTTTCGCCCTAAAAATCGCCGCACCGACATCCGCTCGGCCCTAAAAACACTCAATGATGTTGTCACGAAGCGCTCGACCGTGTTTCTTTTTTCCGATTTTCTGGCCGAAGGCTATGAGGAGATTCTCAAGATCTCGCATAAAAAACACGACGTCGTCGCCGTCGTGGTCGAGGACGCCACCGAGAAAGAATTCCCGGTTTTGAGCGGCACGCTGGAACTGGAAGACGCGGAGACCGGCGAGACGTTTACGCTGAATGCCGGAAAAAATTTCAAAGAACGCTTCAGCCAGGAATGGATCAAACGCAAAGACCGTAGGGACAAGGTATTCGCGTCGGTCGGCCTTGACCGCATCGAGATAGAAACCGGAACGCCTTACATTGACCCGCTGATTCGCTTTTTTAAGACGCGCGAACGAAGACACCGGTAAAAAGGGGAGCAGAGGGATGAAAAGGGATGAAAAGGGAAGAAAAGGAAATTATTTCACGGTAATTTTGTCCCTTTTTATTCCCCCTTTTTTTCTCTCGCTCCCTTTTATTCCCCTGGCATTTTCAGCGGAAGCTCCTTCGGTGCGGACCAGCGTGTGGCCGAAACGGGCGGCGGTGGGGGATGAGATCCAGCTTTTTTTGCGCGTGGCAAGCCCCGAAAGATTTACGGTGGCTCCTCCTCCTAAAGAGGCAAGACTGTCCCCGTTTGAGCTGAAAAAAATTGAAAGGCTTCCTCCAGTCGTCAGAAACAGACATGTGATCGAGACCTATAAATTGACGCTTACCGTTTTTGAACTCGGCGAACTCACGATCCCTTCGCTGGCTATCGATTTTTCCGGTGCCGCCGGAAGCGGGCGCATCCTGTCTACGCCTGTGAAGATCCAAGTCGTCCCTGTCGCCAAACATCCCGAAAAATCGGACACCCTCAAACCGATCAAGGACCCCGTCTCTTTGGACATGCGGAGGATGCGGGAGGTTCTCTTAGCCGTCGTGGCGGCGCTTCTTTCGAGCGTACTGGCCTTTAAAGTCATTCGGAGACGTTTGCGCCAAAAACGGATAAATCTTGAGGGGCTTAAATCCCCCCATGAAAGGGCACTGGGTGAGTTGGACCGGCTCCGCCGCAGAAGTCTTTTGCGGGAGGGCAAGGTGAAGGAATTCTACAGCGAGCTCGCCGACATCCTAAGACGGTATTTCTCGCGCCGCTACGGGGTCGAAACTCTTGAGCGCACGACGGCTGAAATCATGGTTGAGCTGCGCGGCAAGGGCTTGGTGAAAACCGTGTTGGATAAAGCCGGCCGAATGCTGGGGAGCGCTGATCTTGTGAAGTTCGCAAAATTCATTCCCGATGTTTCTTTGGCCGAGACGTTGGAAAAAGAGCTGATTCAAATCATCGAACTCACGAAGCCCGAAGAGTCCAAGCCCGAAACGGAGAGGAAAAAGTGAGGTTCGCGGACCCGTGGTATTTTTTGCTCGTGGGTCCCGCCGTCGTCTTTTTCTACCTTTATATCCGGGGGATGATAGGCAAAGAGGCGACGCTTAAGTTTTCCAGTATACAGCTTGTGCGGCAGACCGGCGCCAAGAAACCGGTCCGGGCCCGTTT
>JAHFFL010000105.1 GCA_023247955.1 Candidatus Omnitrophota bacterium | reverse complement strand
AGACCAGTGTTTATTGATGACACCTGTTAATTTTTGAATCCCGTCAAACGGTGAGGAAATTTCATGCGAAATTTCGCTCATGTAATGCGCAATATCCCCACGGACTTCTTCCCAAGCTGGCTGTTCTTCCGCAGGCAAACCATTTCCTGGAATGGAATGAATATCAGCACCTGCTTGTAAAGAAGGAATCAGAGTATTCTGATGCCAAGCAATCACCCCAGTATCCGGCTCCACCAACGCGCTCCGCTGGCCATTTTCAGTGGTGGGGTGGGAGCCGAAAAACTCATCCAGGCTGTCCACACGGCGCATGTTTTTTGTGAGACTTTCCATAAGGTTATAATCGCCAAAAATCCATTTGAAACGCGTGATAGAGCCGTCCTTCTCCACAACGTACTGGACATGCCCACCTGACAATTCGATGCTACTAAGACCTAACTCAGTAGAATCTTTAGAAGTGTGAGTAACAGAAATAAAACGCTTTTGTCTATTATGAAGCGACCCGAGATATGAAATTACACCCGTTTCACCGGGTTTTAAAAGACGCTTCAGAAGCTCTGTGCCTTGCCGCTCGCCCAAAAAAACCTCGGATGTCGGCGGGTGTGGAACCAGCAGGACTTGTTCTGCCGCCCCCCGGCCGCCTTGGACCGAACGGCGAAAACTGGAAGAAGGCAGCCCCCAATTTACTTCGTTTGTATTCCAATCAAGAGATGCACGGCCTATTCCTTCCCTTCCTGCTTGGATAGACCGCGCTGTCTTTCTAGACGCAGCCTCAGGTAAATCATACCGTTGGTCGCTATCCAATCCTGGTTCGTTAATTTGAGGATTGTTGGTGCTTGAGGGGATCCTCTCGAAGCTCCTCAATGCTCGCGCTATGGTTTGGAAAACGTCACCTTCTCTTTGCGCCAAGCGGCTCTGAATCTTATTCAGCTCAGAATTAACCAAAGCTTCTCGCGCTTTGATATTCTTAGGAAGCTTGCCTAATAGGCTAGGTTTCTTGGAAGGCATCGCTTTGGCTAGTCGTCCACCCGCCGCTAAAGCGTCGGTGGTCGCTCCGTCTTGGGCGGCGCGGCGGGAGCCGGCGAGATAGTTTAAAACAGCTTTGGTATCCGGCTTTAAAATTTCAAGGGGCGCCCGGGTCTCAGCTGCGCGGCGAGCGCCATAGGCTTGGGCTGTTCTTCTGTAGATTCTTCTGGCGGCCTGAACAGTGGGACCATTTTTTATACTTCTTGCATAAAGCGGCGCATTAGATCGAAAACTCTTAGCGGTGCTGACCGCCCGCCTGGCTTGAAAGGTATGATAATTCTCATAGGGACCGCTTCTTGCATTCCGCGCGCCTTCACCGCTGCGCTTGAGTACTTCATTCAGTCTCGTTTGCTGTGCTTCCGTTAAATTGCCTCTCAGGCTTTCCAGGTAAGGCCCCAAAGCAAGCCCTGCGGCGGAACGCAGGTTGCCGACCATACCGGCGGAAGAGGGCGCGGCCTGAGCCGGACTTTGCAAAGCGCTTTTTTGGCCGAGGATGATTTTTTCGTAGCGGTTTAGGTTGGTCTCGTGGAGGACCTGCGGGGTGAGCGAGACGTAGGAGCAGCCCCTTTCCTTCAATAGGGACTTGAGGCCTGCCGTGTGGAAGCCGCCGGTAATGAGCACCGCCTCATTTTGGAACTCCTCGCCCATCTTCCCGAGGGCCTTCTCGATAAATTCGAGGTCTCTCGCGTAAGCGAGCGCATAAAAATCCTCGGCCCTTTGTACGGCCTCGTCGTAGCCCGGTTCGAGCAGCACCGCGGACTCGTAGAAATCCCCGAGATCCATGATCTTTTTATTGAGAAATCCGGCAAGCCGCGTGATCGCAAAACCGCGGCTTAAGTTTTGGTATTCTTCGTATTCCTGCGGCGTGAGGGTCAGCTTAAAGAGTTTTTCAAAGAGAGTGACAAGCGTTGACGCGCGCGCGAGCGTCCGTTCGTCTTCGCTCTCGGCCATTGCAGTGAATATCTCCCGCTCCAGCAGGTCCATCTGGCGCAGAATTTCCTCAGCGCTTATTTTTTTGGCGAGCTTAAGGTAGTCGAGATACTTGGCAAATTCGGAATAACTGTCATTGCGAGGAGTCCTCCGTAGCTCCGCAGGAGCGGAGGAGGGCGACGAAGCAATCTCTGCGCCATCATAGATTGCTTCGGTCGCTGCGCTCCCTCGCAATGACACATTCACCTTGCGTCTCGCAACAACATTTTGTTTGTGTGCCTTCAGTTTTTCTTCCAATAACGAATAAAAGGCCATCGCCTCGCGGCGGTCTTTGGACGAAAGCCGGAACGGCGACCGGTCCAGCGTCTCGGAGAGTTTCATGAGCTCCTGCCGCTCGTCGGGACTTAAGCTCTCGAGTACCGCGGCTTGCTCCCGTCCCGCTTGCTCAAAATCGACGGACACCTCTTTGCGCTTTAAATCTTCCAGGATTTTAAGCTGTGGAAAGCGGCCGGGATCGAGACCCGCCACCATCGCCTGTAGGCGAAGTATCTCGGCATACTCCACGAGAGTGAGCTCGCCTTTTTTATATTTTTCGTATTTTTGGTCGAACGAAAGAAGTTTGGGATTGTAGAGCCGGGGTTTCAGCGTCGCGATCGTGGAGCGGACCTTCGAGAGATAGCGTTCAAGCCGTCCTCTTTCTTTGGCGACGTAGCGGTAGTCCTCGAGAGACTTCCGGTAAAGTGTGGGATTTTCCACGCCCCAGATCATAAACGAATGGTCCGAGGTGAGGTCGAGATATTCCTCGCCGTGCATGAGCCCGTCGCGGACGAAAGGCTCGGCGGTTCTCTGCCGGATTTCTTTGGTCCCAAAGGGCCTCAAAAAAGACAGCGAGTTATTCCCGACGCCCGCTTCGACAAATACATAGCGGACGGCTCGGCGACGGTTAAATAAATGTTCGAGAGTTTTAGCGAGATTAAATTGGCCGGAGGCGTTCGCGTGGGCGTCTTGAAGGAGATAAGTAAGTCGAGAGTTCGGAGTGGGGAGTTCGGAGAAGTGACTGTCTTCGATGGCAGCGATTGATTCGGGGATGGCCAGATCCACCGCGGGCACGGCAAAGAGATCCAGCTTCGCCGGTTTAAAGTCCGTCGCGGCGAACCCTAGCTGCTCTGATATAAAGGAAAGGACGAGGAAAAGGGCGATGGCCCGTGTCTTAAAATACATGACCCAGAGTTTACATGCGACTTTTAAAAAAGACAAGGGAAAGGTACAAAAAAGGCATCAAAATAATCTATTTAATTTTAATCAATCTTATTTAATTCTTGCCACTACCTCAAGCTCAGCCATAGACTTTCGGCCTGCCGCTCGGCGTCGTGGATGCAGTCCGGAATGCCCGTGCCGCGATAAGCGGAACCCGTCAGAAACAACCCCGGATGATTTTTCAGTGAATTCTCTATTTTAGCTATTCTATCATGATGGCTCACGCCGTACTGCGCCATCGACTCACGCCAGCGGTGGATTTCACAAAAAACCGGCTCTTTTTTGATCCCCAGAAGCGCTTCCAGCTCCTTTTGCGCGCTTCTCTTGAGCTCGTCATCGGCCATCTCAAAAAATTTCCTGCCGAACGCGCCGCCGACAAAAGCGCGCAGAAGAACAAACCCTTTAGGCGCCCTTCCGGAAAATTTTCGGTTCGCGAACGTACAGGCCACCAGGGCCATTCGCTCAAGCGCCGGTACGACAAACCCGAACCCGTCCAGCGCATGGGCAATGTCCCCTTCGCGATAACCCAGGTTGATCGTCGCAACGGACTCGTAAGGAATCTCATTGAGTTGTTTTGAAATATCCGGTGAAGTTTCTTGAAGTAAAACTGCCGCGCGGCGGGCCGGCGACGCCAGACATACTGCGTCTGCCGAATACGGCCCACCTCTTTGTCCGACGAGAGCCCATAAGCCGGTAGAATGATCGCGGGTGATCTTTCGGATTTCCGTTCCGAGCCGCAACGCGCCTTGTGGCAACTTCCCGGCAAGCGCGCGAACCAACGTCTCCATCCCTTCCCGATAGGACAAAAATAAGCTGTATCTCGGGCCGCTCGCCTCTTTCGCCGGATTTTTCCCGCTCTTTAAAAGACCCCGAATGACGCTTCCGTGTTTTTCCTCGAGTTCCTTGAAGCGCGGCAGAACTTCCGAGATACTTAAATTCTCAGGATCCCCCGAATGAATGCCGGCAATCATCGGTTGGCCCACCTGTCGAAGCGCTTCCTCGCCAAACCGCCTTCGTATAAAACTTGCGATACTCTCTTCGGCGCCGGCCTTTTTCTTTGGTATCCAGATTTCGGCCAGCATTCTTAATTTTCCACGCCAGGAAAAAAGCGGTGTCTTGAGAAAAGACACGAGATTAACCGGAGCCACGAGATAAAACCCTTCGGGGAGAGGAATAAGGTGGCCATTTTTCACGACAAAAGTTTTCCGGTTTTCGCCGGGGGTCCCGATAATTTCCGAATCGATTCCGAGACGTTTAGAGAGATCCACCACCCACGGCTTCTCGGAAATAAAAGAGTCCGGTCCTTTCTCCAAAAGAAAGCCGTCCCTTTTCTCGCTCTCAATCGTCCCGCCCACGCGGGACGCGCCGTCAAAAACGGTGATCTCTAAACCGGTCCCGCCTTTGGCTACAAGCTCCGTCAAGCGGTGCGCGCAGG
>JAHFFL010000104.1 GCA_023247955.1 Candidatus Omnitrophota bacterium | reverse complement strand
GAGAACGTGATCTATACGCTATTCATCGAGGAAAAACCTCCGGGGTGGGCCTATCCGACCGAGGTGGAGCCCTCGCTCGGCGCGATTAATTTGCTGAAACAAGCGGTGCAGGCCTTTGAGAAAAAAGGAATCACGGCTGTTCCGCTATGGAATCTCGGCGAAAATCCGGCCGCCTTGATCGTCAGGACCGCCAAAGAGCTGAATTTGGACACCGTGATGATCGGCGCGACGAAACGCAACACCGTCGAGCGGTTGGTGAGGGGGGAAGTGCTGAAGGGCATCTCGGAGCTTTTGCCGACGGATAAAAAGCTCGTAATTTGCAATTGATAAGGGAAGAATAAATGTCTGTTCTTGCGCTCGTGCGTCATGGCGAATCCCAGTGGAATCTGGAGAACCGTTTCACCGGATGGGTGGATGTGCCGCTTTCGGCGAAGGGACTTGAGGAGGCGAAGTCCGCCGGCGAGAAGCTGAAAAAAGAAAATTTTCATTTTGATAAAGCGTACACGTCTGATTTGCAACGCGCCCAACACACGCTGCGGCTTATTTTGGAAAAGTTGGGCCAATCCGGTATCCCCGTCGAAAGAGACAAGGCGCTGAACGAGCGCCATTACGGTGATCTTCAGGGGCTCAATAAGGCCGAGACCGCCAAGAAATTCGGGGATGAGCAAGTCAAGATTTGGAGGAGATCTTACGACATTGCGCCGCCGAACGGCGAGAGTCTCAAAGACACCGCCGCGAGGACGCTCCCTTATTTCAAATCGAAAGTACTAAAAGATTTAAAAGCTGGCTCGAATGTGCTAGTGGCCGCGCATGGCAACAGTCTGCGGTCGATTGTGATGCATTTGGATCATTTGACCAAAAAACAGGTTCTAGAGCTCAATCTTGCCACCGGCGTACCGATTGTCTACCGACTCGACAAAGACCTAAAAATTCTCTCCAAGCGAACTCTCAGTTAGGCCCTTCTTATTTAAATTTGATAGTTATTAATAAAACTTGACAATAAAATGAAGGTAATGTTAATATCAGGTAAAATAGTTTTGGTCTTATAAACAAGGAGGGACTGTGGTGGACTTGCAAACAACGGTTGTTGATCCTGCTCGAGACATGTGGGCCCGTGTGATTGGTTTCCTGCCCACGCTTTTGAGCGTGCTAATCATCTTGTTCGTGGGTTGGATAGTCACGTCCATTGTTCAGAGAGTAGTCACGCGTTTCTTGAAACTTGCGCGGTTGGACACCCTGAGCGAAAAGGTAGGCATCGCCAATGTGTTGAGCAAGGGGGATATCAATTACACCCTTTCGGAAATCATCGGCGTGCTGGTTTATTGGCTCCTGATGTTGGTGGTCGCGCTTGCCGCGGTAAACGCGCTTCAGCTCAATGTAGCCGCCGAGCTTTTGCACCAGGTGGTGCTCTATATCCCGAACGTGCTTGCGGCAGTCTTCATCCTTGTGATCGGGATATTCCTTGCTAACGTAGTGGCCAATGCCGTCAGGACCACGGTCGCTACCGCCGGGGTGAGACAAGCCAGATCCTTGGGTCAGTTCGCCCAGGTGATCATCATGCTGTTTGCGATCATTGAAGCGTTGAATCAGTTGAAGGTAGATACTTTAATCATTCAGCTGGTGATCAAAGCGATACTGGGGGCTTTGGCGCTTGGTGTCGGCCTTGCCATCGGTCTTGGCTGCAAAGATATCGCCGGAAAGTACGTCAGCCAATTGATAGAAAGTTTTAAGACTAAAAGATAGCAAGTCAGTTTTTCTTTTTGAAACCAAGAACCGAACTTCTGGCCGTGAGGTTAAACGTCGCGGCCGGAAGCTCGGTTCCTTTATTTTTGGATTTATGTTAGACTGAACTCATGAAAAAAAATGCGCTTTTTTTTGCGGCGCTTCTGACACTGAGCGGCTGTGCTTTTGACGGGCCGGAAGAATTGAGCCGCCTGACCAAAGAAGACCCCGAGTTTCGCCAGATGATTGTCTCCCGTGACCAGACCAATGCCCAGATCAAGCGGATCAAAGAAGATCTTTTATCCAAGAAAAGAGCGGTGGACGCTCAAGTAGAAAAATTCCGCAAGGACTATGATGTTTATGCGAAGGACCAAAACATCAAGATTGAGAAGATGCGTGCCGGTGTAGAAGCGGACCGCAACACCCTGAAACAGTCGATCGAAGCCGCCGCCGCTGAAATTGCCGCCAAAGAAAAAGAACTCAGGAGTTATCAAAAAACCCTTGAGGACGTCAAAGGCGTGCTCAGAGAGGGAAAGGGAATCGGTCTCTCAGCTCAGGAGAAACAAAAATGGGAAGAGCGCGTCCTGATGCTCTCCGAGAAAATCCGGCCGCTTTCCGAAGAAATCCAAGAACTTAAACTGCAGAGCCGCCTCAAGAAAAGAAAAATAGGTTTTCTGCGCTGATTCGCTCCTCGATGTGCGCGGCTTCCCGTGATTCCTTGTTTAAAAAACTGACTCAAGCCGGCCCGGCCGAGCGTCCTTTTGTGTTTTTGAAAAGAGCGCGTTACTCCGGCGATCTGTTTGGCGCGTATCAAAATTCGGCAGGCGAAGATCCGGGTGTGCTTCTTGAAAGTTCCAGGACCTCCCAAAAGACGGGGAGATATTCGCTGATCGGGGTATGTCCCTCTTTCATCTTCAGCGCGAAGGCCGGGCAAATCACGCTCACATGCGGCGGGCACTCAGAAACACGCGTGGGCGATCCACTGGAAATTTTACGGCGCATCTTTGGCAAGTTTCAACTTCCTGCGGAACCCGGGTTTCCTCCGTTTACCGGAGGCGCGATGGGGTATTTCAGTTACGAAGCCAAAAACCTCATTGAGCCGCGACTGCCTCGAACGGCTGTGGACGACGTCGGTTTGCCCGATATTTATCTTTTATTCTTTGAGAGTGGCCTTGTGGTCGATCATGAGAAAAAAGAAAGCTGGATTTTTCTTTATCAGTGGAGCCCAGGCGGACGCAAACCTTCGCCTGCGTCCGTGGCCAGGCGCTTCGAATCGCTGGAGCGGCTGTTCTCAGGTTCGCCCAAGGGCCCAAGGACCCCGGCCCGCCGACATCCCAGGATCGCCGTATCCATGCCGCGGGTACAGTGTTCCCTAGACCGCGAGGGATTCATGGAAAAAGTGGAAGTCGCCAAAGAATACATACGGCGCGGGGATATTTTTCAGGCCAATCTCTCGCAGCGTTTAAGTTTTAAGCCGGGGAAGGACGCCTTCGATATCTACAGGAAATTACGTCGCATCAACCCGTCTCCTTTTTTCGGTTTTCTGCAGGGCGAGGGGTTCCAGGTGATTTCCGGGTCGCCGGAGCGGCTCGTGAAACTTGAAAACCGCGTTTTGGAGACGCGGCCCATCGCCGGCACGCGTTCGCGCGGCAAAAACAAACGTGAGGACGACGCCCTTTCTCTCGAATTGATTTTAAACGAGAAGGAACGCGCCGAACACGTGATGCTCGTGGATTTGGAACGCAACGATCTGGGGCGCGTGGCCGAGTACGGCAGCGTCTCGGTGGACGAGCTCATGGCGATCGAAGACTATTCGCATGTGAAACACATCGTCTCGAATGTCCGCGGCCGGCTGCGGTCGGATCTGGGCATGATCGATGTGCTGAAGGCCCTGTTTCCCGGCGGGACCATCACGGGCGCCCCGAAGATCCGCTGCATGGAGATTATCGATGAGCTTGAGCCGGTCGCGCGCGGCGCTTACACGGGGTCCTTGGGTTATTTAAGTTTTACGGGTAATATGGATATGAATATTTTGATCCGCAGTCTTGTCGTGAAGGACGGACTGGCCTACTTGCATGTTGGCGCGGGGATTGTTTCAGACTCCGTGTCCTGGAGGGAATATGACGAAACCCTTTATAAAGCAGAAGCGGTTCTTTCCGCGGTCTTCGGCGAGCGGCAGGCGCGCGAGTTTCTGGCAGGACGGGGCGTTTCCCGTTGATTTTCTCGGCGAAGTGTCGTGCTTTGAGACCTTAAGGATTTATGGCGGACGGCCGTTTGGTTTTAAGGAACATTGCGCGCGCCTGGCCCAGTCTTGCGCCGCGATCGGGAAGACATTGCCGTGCGCGCCGGAGGCGCTGGGCCGCTGGGTGGGAGAGGCAGTCCGTGAAAGCGGGTTTAGCGGCGCGCTGCTTCGGCTCAGCGTGCACTGGGCGCCCAATTCCGAAACGGCAGTCACTGCGGTGCTACGCGAGTTTTCCGGTTATCCGGCTCGTCTGTACGAGGAAGGCGTGGCCCTAAAAACCGCTGTGCCGAGACGCTGGACGTTGAAGGCTCAGGACCCTCAGATCAAGGCCTCTCAGTTTGTCAGCGGAGTTTTGGCGTTCGTGGATGCCGGGGTTGCCGCCTGCCTGCCAGCACCTGCCCGTCCGGCAGGCGAGGGCAGGCATGAGTTTTTGTTTTTAAATTCCGCCGGCACCGTTGCCGAAGGCAGTGTTTCGAACATTTTCATTGTCGACGGGGCAAAAAGGATTTTGACACCCTCGGTCGGTTCAGGTATTTTAAGAGGCGTCACGCGCGAGGCGCTGATCGGTTTGGCGAAAAAAAAAGGGCATGAAGTCTTGGAAACTCCGTTGACCCGCCATGAGATTTACAGCGCGAAGGAGTGTTTTTTGACGAACACCTCTTCGGAGCTGCTTCCGGTTGTGCAGGTGGATGGCAGGTCCGTCGGAAACGGCAGACCGGGACCGGTGACGCGGCGGCTTGCCGTGGATTTTAAGAAAATGGTCCGGAGCAT
>JAHFFL010000103.1 GCA_023247955.1 Candidatus Omnitrophota bacterium | reverse complement strand
TCGTCATAAAGACCCCGAAGACGCCTGACACGAGAAACAACATGTTCGCGAAAAAATCTTTCACGCGATACGTGACGGTCCACGAGACGAGGATACCGCAGAAGATCACGATGGAAGTCAGGAGAATCATCGGCAGGTTCAGACCGTCGACGGCGTTTGAATAATGGATGCCGTAGCTTTTGACCCATTCGACATGTTCGACGAGCTGAGGCGCGGGGTCCGACGGGTTGAAAATGGCGCAGAGATAGACGGAAAGCACTACCGTCACCGTCGCCGACACCAGAGAGATCACGCGGACGAGGTTCTCGCATCTTCTCGGTGTGAGAAGAACCAGAATCAACCCGATCACGGGGCTGAGTAAAATAGACGAAAGAATGGGCATCATAAGACTATGAAAAATATGAGCACAACGCCAGCCAGAATCGCCCAGGACAGATAATCCTGCAAGAGTCCGTTTTGCAGCCGCGAGGCCAGGCGTCCGAGCTTTGAAATATTATAAGACGTCCCGTTGACCATCCAGCCGTTGATGACTTTGCGGTCGAAGGCGTCAAGCAGCGCCGCGCCCGCAAGCGCTATTTTTTTTACGACGAAATCATAAGCGTCATCGACAAAAAATTTCCGGCGCAGCACCGTGAGAATAAGGCCCTGGCCTTCTCTTTCTTTCTTGAGCGCCTCTTCGGGATTTTTGAAGCGCGCATAAGCCAGGCCTGCGCCGCCGAGGAAGAGGGCGAGAGTCGTCATCGCAAGCGTCGTATTGAAATACGCCTCGGCGGGACCTCCCAGCCATTCGAGCAGGCCGGCGTTAAGCGGCGATCCGAAATACCCGACGCCGACGGAGATCGCCGCCAAGGACACGAGAGGAACCGCGCGTGAAAGCCGAAGTTTCGCCGGATCGGAGTGCGCGTGTGCTGTCTCCACGCCATGCCAGTGGCCGGTTTTTGAAAAAAGAATCACAAAGAGAAGCCGACATGAATAGTACACTGTCAAAAAGCTTACGAAAATCGCCCCCCAATAAAAGAAAATATTTTTTTCCTTCAACGTCTCAAGAATCATGTCCTTGCTGAAAAATCCCGAGAACGGCGGCAGGCCGCACAGCGAAGCCAGGCCCACCACGAGCATCAAGACCGCCAAAAGATCGTTCTTTCCGCCTTTTTCGGCGATTTCCCCGATGTCGTTTGAATGCGTGTGATGAATGAAGGCGCCGGCCGTGAGGAAGAGAAGTGATTTGAAAAACGCGTGCGTCGACAGATGAAACATCCCCGCTACGCTCGAGCCCGCGCCTATCGCCATCACCATGAGCCCGAGCTGGCTGATCGTCGAATAGGCGAGGATTTTTTTAATGTCGTTCTGGATGGTAGCCATAGAAGCGCCGACAAAAGCCGTCAAAAAGCCGGTGGTTAAAATCACCGAGAGCGTGAATTCCGAGGCGCTGAAAAGTCCGAACGCCCGCACCAGCAAAAACACACCGGCCGCCACCATCGTGGCAGAGTGGATCAAGGCACTTACCGGCGTCGGGCCTTCCATCGCGTCCGGTAGCCAGTTGTGAAAAGGAAACTGCGCGGATTTGCCCATGACGCCCGTGAAGACGAGAAGCCCGAGAAGGGTGAGCGTCTGCGGCGACAACGCGGCGACGAGCGATTCTCTCGTCAAGCCCTGGAAATTCAGTGTGCCGAACCCGAGGAAAAGAAGGATTACACCGAGATAAAAACCCAAGTCCCCTAGGCGGTTGATCACAAACGCTTTTCTCGCGGCCGTCGCGGCGCTCGTTTTTTCGTACCAAAAACCGATCAGGAGATAAGAGGTGAGCCCTACCAGTTCCCAAAAAAGAAAGGTCTGAAGAAGATTGCTCGAAAGCACAAGTCCCGTCATGGAAAATGCAAAAAAGCTAAGGAATCCGAAGTACCGTGCGCGCGAAGGGTCCTCATCCATGTAATAAACGGAGAAAAGCTGCACGAAAAACGCGATCACCGTCACCAGCCAAATCATCAGAAGATTCAGACGATCTACGAGAAAGCCGACCTCCAGCGCTTGAGGCGCCGCAAGCCAGGAATGGGAGAATTCTTGCGGCAGGTTTTGGCCTCCGGTGTGGAGATAGGACCAAAAGAGCCAGGAGGCCGCACTCGCCGCCGCAAACGCCGCCAGCACCGCGATGGCTGGCGCTGTTTTTTTGAGCCGAGCCGGCAAGAGCTGAATTCCCAGGAAAGCAACCACCGGTGCCAGTTGAATGATCCAGAGAAGCTCCAGTTCCATGTTAACCTTTAAGCTCCTTGGCTTCTTCGATATTGATGGAATCTTTTTTGCGGTACAAAAGGAGGATAAGACTTAGGCCGATAGTCGCCTCGGCCGCCGCGAGCGCGATGATGAAAATCGCGAAGACCTGGCCGGCCGCCTTGTCGACAAAGACAAATTTATTGAACGCGACAAAGTTGATGCTCGCCGAGTTGAGAATCAGCTCAAGCGAGATGAGGAGCGCCACGAGATTGGGTCTCGCCAGCAGGCCGTAAACGCCAGCCGCAAAAAGCGCGGAGGAGATCAAAAGATAGCTTTCGAGATGCTGGCTCATATATAAGTTGTCATTGCGAGTCCCCTTGCGGGGATAAACTCCGCGAAGCAATCTATGCGCAGAGATTGTGATTCGACTTCGCTCACCATCCTGAGCTTGCCGAAGGACTTCGTCACTGCGTTCCTCGCAATGACAGTCATTTGTTCTCCTTTGACGAGAGAAGCAGGGCGCCGATAATCGCGACCAAGAGAACCAGCGACGCCGCTTCAAAAGCGAGCACATTCACCGTCAAAAGGTTTTTCCCTATCGCACGCAGACTGTAGTCACCGTCGGTGAAAGGCGCCGGCCAAGGCGTGGACCGGATCACCCGCACGAGTCCCGCAAACAGCAAAGCGCTCACGCCCAGCGACCGCAGGGTTTTTAGCGGGTTCTGCTTCGTATTTTTTTGCAACATCGGGCGGGAGAGCATGATCGCGAAAATGATCGCGACCGCGATCGCGCCGATGTAGATAATCACCTCGATCACTGCGAGGAATTCGCTATTGAGAAAAATAAAAAGACAGGCCACGCCGAAAAGACAGAGGATCAGTGAAAGCGCGTTGTAGAACACGTTTTTTAAAGTTACCGCGAGTCCCGCCCCTGCCAGCGTGATGCCGGCCACACCGAGGAAGATAAGATCTTGCGGGCTCATGCGGATGCTGGTCCTTTAGGTTCTGGGGTGATTGCGGCGGCCGGTTTGGGGGCGGGGATAGTCGGAATTTTTGTCAGCGGTGTCCCTTTGGCGCGAAATGGCTCAAGAAGGTCCATCACGAGATCTTTTTGAGTCAGAGACACCATGTCGTAATTGGGGTCGTCGTGTTTCAGCGCATCGGTGGGGCAGACGTCGATGCAGAGACTGCAGAGGCTGCAGAGCATGTAGTTGACTTTGAAGTCCGTCAACACTCTTTTCCCGTCGACCGCGCTTTTCTGGGCTTCGAGCGACATGCAGCGCGACGGGCAGACTTTGATGCAGGCATTGCAGGCGATGCAGAGGTGGTCGCCGGTTTTCTGGTCGGTAGTGAATGCGATCGGTCCCTTGAAACGCTTGATCGTGAGCCGTTCCTTGGGATAAATCAACGTGACCGGTTTTTTGACGGCGTAGCGTAGCGTGATCGCCATCCCGACCAGTAGACTCCAGAAACCGGTGAAGATATTTTTGAGATATGAAATCATCGACTGAGGAATGTTAACACACCCGCCGTTAAAAAGACATTCACGATCCCGAACGGGATCAGCACTTTCCACGCGAAACCCATCAACTGGTCGCTGCGCAGCCGTGGAAACGTCCAGCGTATCCACATGATGACAAAGACGATCGCGTAGGTCTTAAGTAAAAACCAAAGAGGTCCCGGAAAAAAAGGCCCGCGCCAGCCGCCGAGAAAAAGTGTAGTCGCGAGCGCCGAGGAAATGAATACCGCCGTGTATTCGCCAAGGAAAAAAAGCGCGAAACGCATGCCGGAGTACTCGGTGTGGAATCCCGCGACGAGCTCCGATTCTGCTTCGGGGATATCAAACGGCGCGCGGTTGGCCTCTGCGAGACTCGCACAGACAAAAATGAGAAATGCCACCGGCTGCAGCGCCACGAACCACACTTTTTCCTGCGCCACAACGAGCTCTGACATCTTGAGTGTCCCGGCGATCATGACGACACCCATGGTCGAGAGTAAGAGCGGGATTTCGTAGGAGATATTTTGCGCGACGGCGCGCATTGACCCCAGGAGCGCGTACTTGCTGTTGGACGACCAGCCGGCGATGAAGATCCCGATGAACGTGATATTGGCCAGTGAAAAAACAAAAAGAAATCCGATGTTGAGGTCTCGCAGCACAAGTCCGGGGCCTAGCGGCAGAATAAGGAAGGACGCCAGCGCCGGGGCGAAGACCAGCACCGGAGCCAGGAGGTATAAAAATTTATCCGCTTCTTTGGGCAGCGTCAGCTCTTTGCTGATGAGTTTTACGGCGTCGGCCGCGGTTTGCAGAAGACCCTGCCAGCCGACATGCAGCGGACCTTGTCGGAGCTGGATGCGCGCCGAGACCTTGCGTTCCGCCCACACCAGGAACAGCGCGTTCACGGAAACAAACAGCACGACCAGCGTGCCATATAAAATAATCTTCAAGGTTTCTTGCAAAACCAGACTCATAAGTTTCTTTCATGTTGGCGACGGGTGACGCCTCCGCCACAAAGCGCCGGCGGATCCGTC
>JAHFFL010000004.1 GCA_023247955.1 Candidatus Omnitrophota bacterium | reverse complement strand
CTCCGTTGTGCGCGCGGCCTTCAAGAGACTGGATCAGAAGGAGCTCTTCGGTCTCAGGCATCGTATCCAGACGCTCGTAAGATTTTAAAACTTCATAATCCGCCTGAATAAGTTCTTTGGGAGCGACCGAATGAAGATGCATTACTGAGCTTTCACCAAATAATGGGCATGCTGGAAGCCCAGATTTTGTCCGGCTGCAAGGCGCGACGACGAGATATAGTCTTGACTATGTCGAGGAGGAGTCCCTCGACGTTGCTCGGGATCCTGAGCCTGTCGAAGGACAACGCAGTCAGGCGAACAAAAGATGGGCTTCCCCTCCGGGGCTGGACGATTTTTGACTGCGACTGCGTCATTCGTCATCGACGTAGTTAACACTATGCCTCCTCCTCTTTCCTTGTCTCGTTCAAAAATCGTCTCAGCCAGCGCGCCCATTATTTGGTGAAAGCTCAGCGATTTTAGGATTATAACACGGTAGCGGGGTTATGCAAGAACACTGCCCCGACGGAGAGAAAAACCTTTTAAGAATTCGTTGGCGGACAGCATTTTCCGGCCCTCAAGCTGGATCTTTTTGATTTCTAGAACTCCGCCGAAGGCAGCCACAAAAAGACCCTTGGACGCGGAGGATTCAACCACGGTGCCCGGCAAGATGCTTTCCGGTGTGTGTTCCCCGCTGACGGCAACTTCTGCAATCACCAGACGTTTACCCTCATAAAACGTGTGACATTTCGGCCACGACAGCAGCGCCCGGACGCGGTTCCGAATCAATTCCGGCTCCAGATGCCAGTCCAACCGCCCGTCTTCTTTTGTGATCTTTCTCGCCTGGCTGGCTAGTTTATCATCCTGCGGCGTCAGAGAAAGCGGGCCGTGCTCGACTTGCTTCAGCGCTTCAATCAGCGCCGCGCCGCCTGTCTCGCTTAAACGTTTTTCCAGGGACACCGAATCATCCTCGGGCCGAATCTTCTCTTTCTTCTGCAAAAGAATCTCCCCAGCGTCAAGCTTCGCGGACATTTTAAAAATCGTGATCCCGGTAACCGTCTCTCCGTTCATGATTGCCCACTGCACCGGTGCCGCGCCGCGGTAACGCGGTAAGAGCGACGCGTGAATATTGAGACACAACTTGTGCGGAATGGAAAGAATTTCTTCCGGGAGGATAAAACCGTAGTCGGCGACGGCAAACACTTCGGCGCAGGCGTTTTTAAGAATTTTTCTCGGTTCCTCGGTTTTAAGCGACTGCCACTGAAATAGAGAAATGTGCTGATCCGCCGCCCATTGCTTGACGGGCGAGAATCCCCTCTTCAGGTTTCTCCCGCGCGGTTTATCGGGAGACGTCACGACGCCGAGCAGCGTATGAGAGGAATCCTTTAAAAATTTAAGCGCCGGCAGACCGAATTCTCCGGTGCCGAAGAAAATGACTTTCACTTCCCGAGGAGTTTCTTTTTGGCAAGCCGGCTTTTGATCAGTCCCAGGCGGTCTACAAACAAAATGCCGTTCAAATGGTCTATCTCATGCTGAAATATCCGCGAAAGTAGCCCCTCGGCTTTTATTTCCAGGGCCTTGCCGTCCGGCGCCGTCGCTTTCACCCACACTCTTTTAGCGCGTCTCACCGGTTCATAAAACTCGGGGATGCTGAGGCAGCCCTCAAATTCCTTGATTGTCCCCTGCCTCTTTGTAATCGAGGGGTTGATGCAGACCAGCTCCCGCCCTTTTTCCTGATCGGCGCTTGCCACAAAGATGCGTTTGAGCACGCCGACCTGGTTGGCCGCCAACCCCACACCGCCTTCGGCATGCATCGTGTCAATCATGTCGCGGATCAGACGACGATCGGCATCGGTGATTTGAGACACCTCTTTCGCCTTTGTCAAAAGCACCTTATCGGGATATTTCACAACCTTTAGGACGGCCACTGTTTATACCCTTTTAGCTCTTTATGCTAACAAATATTCTACTGGGGGTCCACATCCACGGTCAACTGAACTTTCGTTTTCTTAAAACCGTTCAGCACCTCAAAAATCAACGGCCGCACCGCCTCCACAGATTTCGCCTTCAGGTATAAATTCCAGTGGTACTTCCCTTTTTCTTTGGAAATCAGGCAAGGGGCGGGTCCCATCAGACGAAAAAGTTCTCCGCTGCGGCGTGCCTCAAAAAGCTTGGCAAGCGCGAGAATATGTCTCACCACCTCTTTCTCCGGAGATCCGGAAATAATAATCTTGATCAGATGCGAAAACGGGGGGAGATACAGTTCCTTGCGGAATTCTATCTCCTTGGCATAAAAGGACTCATAATCATGACGCTGGGCGTTCTGTATCGAGTAATGTTGGGGAACATAGGTCTGAATCAACACCTTACCGGGAATATCTCCCCGCCCCGCCCGCCCCGCCACCTGTGTCAACAGACTGAACGTGCGTTCGGCCGCTTTGAAATCCGGGATGTGAAGGGCCGTGTCCGCCGAAATCACGCCGATCAGCGATACGTGGGGAAAATCATGCCCCTTGGCGATCATCTGCGTGCCGATCAGGACATCAATCTCCCGGCGTTTGAACGCGCGTAAAATCAGCTCATGCGCGTCTTTTTTTGAGGTGGAATCCGAATCCATGCGGCCGAGCCGCGCTCCCGGAAACAAACGAGCGGCTTCGCTCTCCACTTTCTGCGTCCCTATCCCGAAATAATGGAGATACCCCTTGCGGCAGCCGGGGCAGAGTCGCTCGGGTGTTGTCCGGTAGTGGCAGACATGGCAAAAAAGCGAGGCCTTGTCATAATGGTACGCCAGACTGATACGGCAATTTTCACACCGCATCACATAGCCGCAGGAAGCGCAGTGAAGATAGGTAGAAAACCCGCGGCGATTCAGAAGAAGCATCGACTGCTCCTTGCGGGCGAGGGTCTCGCGCATGTTTTGCTCCAGGACCGTCGAGAAGATGGCCGGCCCTTTTCCTCTAAGCTGCTGGCGCATGTCCACCACTTCGACGATAGGTAAGGGCCGGCGTTCGATGCGCTCGGGAAGGCGCAGCTTTTGGATTTCGCCCGATTCGGACTGGAAAAAAGATTCGAGGGAAGGCGTCGCGCTGCCGGTGACCACCACCGCGTTTTCGATCTCGGCACGCTTTCTGGCGACTTGAGCGGTCACATAACGGGGCGTCTCCTCCTGTTTGTAGGAAGTCTCGTGCTCCTCATCGATGATGATCAGATGTAAATTCTTCACGGGACTGAAAACCGCGGACCTGGCCCCGACAACGACTTTTGCTTCGCCGTTATAAATCCGGTGCCACTCCTCCACGCGTCTGGCCTGCGGCAAGCGGCTGTGGACCACGGCGAGCACGTCCCCGAATCTCGAATAAAAACGGTCTACCGTCTGTGGCGTCAGGGAAATTTCGGGGATAAGCACGATGGCACCTTTCCCTTCACGCAACGCCTCGCGGATCAGGTGCATGTACACTTCGGTTTTTCCGCTGCCGGTGATCCCATAAAGTAAAAAACAGCCCGGCGATCCGCTTTTCATCTTTTTCAGCGCTTCGCCGTAGGCGGCTTCCTGGTGAAGTGTGAGCGGCAAGTCTTCGGGATTGACGCTTTCGGCGTGTTCGGTCCATTTTTTCGCGCGGCTTTTCATGAAGAATTTTCCCTTGCGGAAAGGGGCGGGAAGACCGGCCTCCAGGCACTGTCCCCACGAGCAAAAGTAGTGTTTGGACATCCAGCGCGTGAGCTCCAAAAAAGACGGGCTTAAAATCGGCGCTTCGTCAATGATCGAATCTAGCGGCTTGACTTCGTCTACCGCGCGCTCACTTGAAACATTGACAATGGTGCCGACCATGCGCCGGCTTCGCAGAGATACCCAGACCCTTTTGCCGGGCGTCGCGGCGGATTCGATTACTTCAGGGACCGCATATTGGAAAGTGCCGAGCGAGGGCAGGTTCAACGCGATGTCCGCATAAAGCGAAGGCTGGATCATTTGGAAATGCCAAGCTCAACCATGATTTTCTGCATGTCTTCCCAAACCAGTTTTTTGTCCGCGGGATTCCGTAAAAGATACGCAGGATGAAAGGTCGGCAAAAGACGGGCTCCTCCGGCGGTGTCAAAAAAGCGCCCGCGGAGACGCGTGATCGGTTCGGTGGTCTGAAGCAGCGTCTGCGCGGCGAACTTTCCCAAGGCGCAGATGATCTTGGGTTGAATGATCTCGATTTGGCGCGCGAGAATCGGGTGGCAGGCCACAATCTCCGTGGGAAAAGGGCTGCGGTTGTTTGGCGGACGACATTTCAGGCAATTGGCGATATAGACGTCCTCGCGCTTCAGCTTCATCGCGAGAATGATCTTGGTCAAAAGCTGGCCGGCTGCCCCCACAAACGGCCTGCCTTGTCGGTCTTCGTCAAATCCGGGGGCTTCGCCGACGAATAGCAGGCGCGCGTCCGGATTCCCCTCACCAAACACCACCTGGGTTCTGGTCTCGGAAAGCGCACAGAGCATGCAGTGCCGGAACTCCAATTCCAGCGTCTCCAGTGCCTGCTTCTTGTCCGGAACGGCGGCGGGAACACGTGATGGAATGGCCGGCAAAAAGTCCACGCCAAAGGACTTCTCAGTAGCGAGCCGTTGCGTCATTTGGGCGATCAGTTGTTTTTTATTCGCGCCCACGCTCAGCAAGCTCCGTCACTTGGCGGGCCGCACCCGGTTTGGCGATGCTTGCCACCGCCTCTTTCAAACGCGCGAGCGCCGCCGCATTCTTAGAAATCCCCTGCGTCTCGCGTACCGCCTCCCTCCAATTTTCAGCGATCACGCCTGCGCCGTGCCGTTGGATATAAAAGGCATTCGCAGTCTCCTGGCCCGGCACGGGTTCAAACACGACCATTGGCGTCCCCTTGCATAAGCTTTCCGAAACCGTGAGCCCTCCGCCCTTTCCCATAAGAACGTCCGAGGCCTCCATCAATTTGTCCATAAAATCCACAAATCCAAAAAGACGCACCGTGGAGACCCCGTGAAATTCACTCTCAAGGCGAAGACGAATACTTTTATTGGTGCCGCAAACCACAAGTGTCTGAAGCGGCGGCTTGATCTGGGCTAACCCCCTGACCATTTGGCAGATAGAACCGACTCCGGCCCCGCCGCTAGTGACCAGCACCGTAAATTTGTCTTTTTGAAGTCCCAGCTCTCCCCGAAGTTTTTCGCGTCCGGTCCGGCGCGTGAAATTCTGCCCCACCGGAATCCCCGTCACCTCGATCTTCTCGGCGCTTACCCCGCAGCCCACCATCTGATCTCTGGTCTCTACGCTGGGTACCGCATAACAGTCGACGGCCTCCCCCAGCCAAAAACGATGGGCCTTAAAATCAGTGATCGCTACGACCAAGTAAGCGTCTGTTTTATTTTTTGCTTTTAAAGCACTTACGACCTCCACCGGTAGAAAATGCGTGCAAATAATGGCCTGGGGGCGCAAACGCAAAACAAGCGTCTCCATGTCCTGCGCCGCGAGCTGATTCACAATCCGGCGAATGGGCTTGACCAGCGCGTGTACAAAGGCGAGATCAAAAAAATAATAAAAAATCCCCCAAAGCCAGGGTAGTTTTTGAATAAGAAACAGGTAGGATTTCTTATAGCCGCCGCCGAAAAAACTCGGCGTGAGCGACAAGGCGTCTATCACGGTAACTTCTATCTGCGGGAAGAACACGTGGTAGGCCTCTTCCACGGCCTTCGCGGCTTTTTCGTGTCCGTGTCCCGCTGAAGCGTGCAGGATCAGAATTTTTCTTGGAGAATCCAATGGGCTGCCTCCCACAAATCCTGTTTGATAAAATCCGGCCGAAAAGCCCAGTGCTCGACGTCCTCGAGCGCTGCCCGTCCCGATAAAACGAGTACGGTCCGACAACCAAGATTCTTCCCCGCCTCGACATCCATCACGGAATCCCCGATAAAAAATATGGATTTTAAATCGACTTCTTTTTTTGTCCGGAGCGCCTGCCTGAAAAGCCCGAGCTTCGGTTTTTTACACTCGCAGTCGGCGTCGGTCTGGTGCTCGCAGTAAAACACGCCGCTGATCTTTCCGCCGCCGGTCCGCACCGCCTCTTGCATGCGCGCCGTGAGCCCGGCGAGCGCTTCGGAGGAAATCAGGCCCCTGGCGACACAGCCCTGATTGGATATAACATAAATCTCATATCCCGCTTTGGTTAAAAGCGCGATGGATTCGACGGCGTTTGGCAAGAATTTAAAATCCTCCCAGCGAACCACATAACCACCGATGCCCGGAAAACGGTTGATCACCCCGTCACGATCCAAAAATAAAATTTTTCGCTTCATCCGCCTCTCTCAAGAATCCCGCGCACCACGGTAAAAATCTCCCCAACGCTCATCTCTTTCATGCACTGCTCGTCAATTGGGCAAATCTTCTTGTAACACGGCGAGCAGGCGATGGATGAGACTATCTTTTTTCCGCGGCCATATAGCTCGATCTCCGCGGCGCAAGTTGAAGCGAAATAAGCGGCCACGGGGACTTTCATCGCGATCGCCACATGCATAGCCGTTGTGTCGCCGGAGACCACGACGTCGCATTCCCTGACGATCGAGGCAAAAAAACGGATCGGATGAAAACCCGTATTCACGACCGGGCAAGACGCGACGGACTGAATCGTAAGATTGCGCTCCAGCTCGTCCTCTCCTCCCAGAAGGAGCACCGTTGCGCCCAATTCTTCGTGAAGCCGTTCCGCGAGCGCCGCCCAGGTAGAAACCGGGAGCCGCTTCCCCGCGAAACGCGTGCCGCTGCCCGTATTCAGGCCGATCACGGGCCGTTTCCAGCGGAGAAATCCGCAAGCGCCCAAAAATTCTCTCGCGGATGAAACGCTCTCGGCATCAAGCGACATCAAATATTCTTCCTTTTGAAATTGAAGCCCCGCCTGCTCAAAACTAATTTCCTGATAAGTTTTCTTGTTCTGTTGAAATTTTAAATCATCATCAATCCCAAGGCGCCAGGCATACTCGCTACGGTCGTCAAGCGGGCAAAGCGTCCCGTCCACCCCGCGGCCAAAACCCATCTTTTGCGCGGCCGTAACGGACATCATGGCGTCCAGCGCTTCCGCTTCCTTATCCAGATTGATCGCCATATCGTAGGTTTCCTGTCCGACAAATCCCAGCCCCTCCCTACCCAAACCCTGAAGACGTTCAATCAAAGAGTTTCCGTCCAGTACGGACAGATTCCCTTCGTCGGTGAGCCAGTGTATCCGTGAAGACGGGTACTTTTTTTTGAAGCCGGTCAAAAGCGGGGTGGTCCTCAAAACATCCCCGAGGGCTCCCAACTTAACGATTAAAATTTTCACCGGACCGGCTTCCTTGTGTCAATTCCCAATATTTCGCCCAATTGATAAAATGCACCCACGCGAAAAGAACCGAAAAGATTAGCCCATGCATCCCATCCAGGAGGCCTTTATTTTTGACATAAAATTTTAGAAACCGCTTGAGAGGTTTTTTCTTCAGGTTGTATTCAACTATCTGCGCCGGCAGTATGCCCTCTTTTTCGCGCATGGCTTTGGCCTCGCGCGTCGAATAGCCGTTGTGCCTGGGAATAAACTGGCCCAGAGACTCGAACGGATAATGCTCGATCGCCGCGTCAATCCGTCCGACGGTGCCCTCCACGATCAGGGCCTCGTGGATAATGCCTTCGTAGCGCGCTTTGCCGCGCCGAAACAGGTGGAGACTGTCATGATACCAGCCGCCGTAACGCATCCAGTGCCTGAGAAAAAAATTCATTTTTTTAAACTTGAACGCGCTGTGCGGAGTGCCTTCACGCAGCACCCGGTCCACGGCCTCTTTAAACGCGGGCGTAGCCCTCTCATCGGGATCGATGTGAAAGCACCAGTCTTTGGTGGCCTTGGAATTTCCGAGATTCCGTTCGGTGCAAAAACGGTAGCCGTCCCAGCGGTTTTGGTAAATCTTGTCGGTGTAGTTCTTGCAAATCTCAAGCGTCCGGTCGCCGCTGAAACCATCGATGACCACGATTTCATCCGCCCAACCGACGATGCTTTTCAAGGCCCCCTCGACCCATCGGTCCGAATTTTTCGTCATGACCACGGCGGTGATCGTTTCACGCGGTTGGCCCGATGAATCGTTCATCGAAGCGGCAGGTTCTCGGCGGCTTGCGCGCGTCTGGCTTCCCAGTATTTGGCGAATGAAAGAAATTGATACATCGAGGAGTTCACGGCAAGAAACAAACCCACGACGCCGTCCTTATACCCTTTTTTCGAATAATAAGCCCTGATAAACCGGTCGATCATCTTCCGGATCACCGAGAAGACGCCGACCTCGCGATTCTCGCGCAGCCACTTTTTCGCCTCGAGGTCCGTTTGCCGGTCGAGTTTGGCGATTGCGTCCGAAAAGTCCCGGTAGGTGTAATGCAAGATATCGCTTTTCAAAGCGCCGCGGGGGTCCGGCATGTAGGCCTGCGGATGGACTTCGGCCTGTTCGTCATACTTGAATTTATCTTTCCTGAAAAGCCGAAGCTGCGCCGAAGGGTACATCCCTCCGTACCGCACCCAGTACTTGCCCACAAAATTTTTCCGGGGGATTGTGTACCCGTTGCACGTGGGACCGGCGTTTAGCAGAACGGTGATTTCCTCTCGGAGTTCCGGCGTCACGCGTTCGTCGGCGTCAAGACTGAGCACCCACTCGTTTTTGGCCAGGTGGTAAGCAAAATTCCTATGCCTTCCTTCGATGTCCATCGTGCGTTGAAATACTTTGTCCGTGAATGCCTTGGCGACCTCCAGCGTGCGGTCTGTGGAGCAGTCGTCCAGCACGATAATCTCATCGGCCCATGTCACGCTCTCAAGGCATTCGCGCAGACGCTGTTCCTCGTTTTTGGTGATGGCCACAACAGACAAGGGCAATTTTTTAGCAGGGATCTCGTTCATTTCTGATTGGACCTCATTCCTTTTGTATTTTAAATCATTTTCTCAAGCGCCGCGACAGCTTTCTCGACCGGCAACTCATCCAGACAACGCCGATCATAACGGCAAGGGGGAAACCGGAAATGCCGGTAGCAAGGGCGGCAAGGGACCGGTTGAGTCAGGACTTCGTGGGGAGTTTCATTCCCGTAGGGGCCGTACACGCGGGAGTCGACGGGGCCAAAGATCGAAACGGTCCTCACTCCCAGCGCGTTCGCCAAATGCAAAAGCCCGCCGTCGTTGCACAAAAGCGCTTTTACCCGAAGTAAGATCGCGCAGACATTCTCGATCGGCTCCCCCGCGGCAATCGCGGGACGCGAGCGGATCTCCGAAGCGACGCGCGACAAAAGATCGTTCTCAGAACCGTCGCCGAGCAAAACGACCTTGGCGGGCTTGCGTTCAAGAAGCCCCGTCACGGCTCCCGCAAATCTAGTCGCATCCCACTGTTTATACACGGCATCTTTCCCCCAGCTCTTCCCGCCGCCGGGCGCGACGGCGATGAGGGTGTCCGCCGGCAAAATTCCATATTTTTTTAAAAATTCATCGGCTTCTCTTTGTGACTGCGGAGGAACCTTGATCGGCAGTTTAGAGCTCCCGCTCCGGTAAGGGACCCCCAAATTATCCAAAAGGGAAAGCTGCCAATCCGCCACGTGTTTTGCTTCGTACCCCTTTATTTTTTTTCGATGCGTCAAGAATATCCCACGGCCCTTGAAATCAAGCCCTATCCTCGACGGGATCCCGATAAGCCACGCAAAGAAACTGTATTCGCGACCCAATGAAAAATCGAGCATCGTATCGTACCCCTCCCGGCGCAGAAGCGACAGAAACCCGCGCAGTTTCTTAAAAAAGAAAAGTGGGCTTTGCAGCCAGTCGCGCCGGTACTCATCCCGGTTAAATACAAAGGTACGGTTGATCGACGTATTCAGGCGGACAAGTCCCACGGTTCTTTCATTACATAAAAAATCCAGCGTGGCCTCCGGCATGAAATGACGGAGGGCCTCGACAACCGTCATTGTGAAAATCACGTCCCCTATCCCAAACGGGTTGATAATCAGTATTTTTTTCATGCGTGCAGCACTTCGTCCAGGGACCGGTAAACTTCTTCCGGACGGATCTCGCGGATGTCCCCGAATATCACGCGGCTTTTTGGGTCTCTCGGTCCCCACCGGATAGGATCGGAGCCCGCACAATTCTTGGCGTAAAGCGCCACTACCGGCGTGCCGCTCATCCATGCGATGTGTACGGGCCCGCTATCGCAAGAAACAAGCGCTCGCGCCTTTTTATGGCCGAGCAACGCAACAAGCTCCTTCAGAGAAAGCGCACCCGTCCAATCCAGCGCGGTATTTTTTGTTTGTTCGAGAATCTGGCGTGACACTTTTTTTTCTTCCTCGCCGCCGACCAGAATAGTCCGCAAGGCCTCCCGATCCCAAAGCGTCTGGCAAACCGACGAGAACCCGGGCACGCCCCATCTTTTTTGAGGGTTGCTTGAGCCCGGATGCACCACCACAAAAGACTGATTGGCCATTCCGCCGCCAGCCAGTCGTTTTTCTATCGATTCCCTCGCGCTCAGGTCCATGGGAATCGCAAGCCCGCCGTCCCAAGCCCGTTCGCTCACGAGCTTCACAAGGTCGAGATTGGATTCTATTTCGTGCCTGCTCCCGTCAGACTTACGATCCGTAACCGTCCGTGTCAGGAAAAATCCCCATTTGCGGCGATAACCCACCCGCTCTGGGATGCGCGCCGCGAAAACCGTCCAGTGCAGCCATTTGTCGGAATTTGAAACAATGGCTAAATCAAAACCGATAGCGCGTATTTTCCGCGCCAAACGCCACTTGGCCGTGAAATTTTTTTTCCAGTCGCCCATGGAAACATACAGGATCTCATCGAGATCCGGATGTCCGTTGAGCAGTCCGGAAATGTTTTGATCCACCAGCAAGGCGATCCACGCCTTCGGGAATGTCTGACGCAAGGTCCGCAGCGCCGGAAGGTTCATCAGGACATCGCCTATCCGGTCCGTTCTTACAAATAAAATTTTCTGACAGTGTCTAAGAGACTTCATGAGAGTCAGAAAGCCCCGGGCAGCTTTTCCATAAGGCCTGATTCCGGGCCGCCCAAGCTATCCCGAGCAAAATCCAAAACCAATTAATCAAAACCAGGGAGTGCAAATCAGTATCCGTCATGCTGTGGAGCAAGAATGCCAATATCCCCAACGTCAAACCAGTCCCGCTTACCCTCAAAAAAGCATTTGGGGAATTTGCAAATACCGGTAAGGTCCCAGCAAAAAATACCGCAAGCAAGACAAGAAAGCTTGCCAAACCCAACAGGCCGATCTCGGCCGCCATCTGCAAATAGCCGTTGTGGGCATACTGGTTATCAATATTGGGCTTTCCGGATTTGTAGTAAGGTTCATTCCTGGCGTACGTATTGACGCCCAACCCAAGCCACGGCTTCTGTCGAATCATTCGGATAGACTCCCCCCAAAGCTCCCGGCGTTCCACAAAGGTCCCTCCGTTCCTTTCGGAAAACGCCGTCAAGCGCATCTTCACAAGCGGCGGTGTAAAAAACACGGTCCAAAAGACCAACGCCAGCAACAGTACAGCCAAAAAACGGCTCTTTTGAATAAAAACCGCGATGACCCAAGTTACAATTACCGCTATCCATGCCCCACGGGAGTAGGTGCCCAAAAGACAGGAGGCGGTAAGTCCCAGTCCTACCCAATAAAACAGACGTTTTTTGAAAGAACGGCCTTGAAAAGAGATCACAGAAAAACTCAGGAACAAGATAAAAAGCACAGTAAGATATGCTGAAAAATCATTCGCATGATGGAACGGTCCCGTCAATCTGCCGACATCTGCCAAGAGCGGCGTCATTTTTCTCCCCCTCAAAAACTCAACATCGGTCAACCCCTGTGCTAGCGCGTCAATACTGATAAAAAGCCCCACGGCCAGGATCCATTGAATGATTTTCTTAAGTTTGCTTTCCGAATCTAAAACAAAGATCACCGCGAGACACAATAGGATCTGGCGAAGCACTTTAAACACTCCTCGCGCCGAGGTCCACAAATAACCTGACTGCGTCACCGATAAAAGATTCATAAAAAAATAGACCGCCATGCAAAAGATAAACGCGCCTTTAAAAATCTTTGGAGTCCTTTCTTTAAAAAAAGCAATGAAAGATAAAATCAAAAAAAGGCTGGAAAATATTTCAAATAAAGAAATTGAGAAGGTGACCGTAAGCACCACGAAAAACAGGACCAGAAACGCCGCCTCTTTAATACGCATTCTTCCTTGCAAAAATCGTTCTAAAAAGGATCTTGATGTCAAAGAGAAGCGACCAATTCTCAATGTAGTAGAGATCAAATTTCGTGCGCTCCTCGATAGAGGTATTGCCCCTCAGGCCGTTCACCTGCGCCCATCCGGTGATCCCCGAGTGTATCGCGTGTCTGGCCATGTAGCGGGGAATGTCTTCTTTAAATTGTCTGACAAAAAACGGCCTCTCGGGACGTGGCCCCACGAGACTCATGTCCCCTCTCAACACATTCCACAGCTGTGGCAACTCATCTATATTGTTTTTCCTCAAGAACGCCCCGACCGCCGTACGCCGTGGGTCATCCTTTGCCGCCCAAACGGGACCGGTTTCTGATTCGGCGCCCAACCTCATCGTACGAAACTTAAGAAGCGCAAATCTTCTACCGTCCTGGCCGATCCTTTCTTGTTTGTAGAAAACCGGCCCGGGGTTGTCTTTCTTGATCCAGACCGCGATCGCCGCAATGAACGGAGACAACAAAACAAGCGCCGAAAAAGCCACCACGACATCCATCGCGCGCTTCAGAACCCTGCTCTCCCAATCGATGAGCGGGGAATCCGTAAAAGACAAAACCGGCACGCTGCCGAAATAAGAAACCGCCATCTTGGAAGTGACGAGTCCGAAAATATCCGTGATCCACCGGAACGTCACCATTTCTTTTTCACAGTCGCAAATCATGCGTAGCACCTGCTCGTTGGCGGTCTTCGGAAGAGACAGAACGACTTCGTGGATTTCGCGGTGAAGTTTGATAAACTGCCCCAGCTCCTCGGTCCTCCCTACGACGGGCACACCTTCCGCATGGCTATCTTTAGGAAGCGTGTCGTCCAAGAAACCCACTACCTGCGTGCTGAAACGCGGATTGTCCCTGTAGTAACGCACAAACCGCCTGCCGTTTTCATTGCAACCCACAATTAAGATGTTGCGAAAACTCCCCCTCTTTTTATCTACCCACATCACCAAAAGACCCAAGAGGTATCTCTCGATGGAAAGACCGATCGCCAAGAGAAGACACGCGATAGCCAGAAAGGTCCTGGAATAACTGAAACCACGGACAAAAAAGGTGGTCGCCGTAAGCATGATGGCGCTGATGGCCACCGCTTTAAAAATTTTGGCCGTTTCCGCGGAAAAGCTTAAGCCCTTTCCCACTTTATATAAATCATAAAAACGCAAGAAAAACAAAACCACAAGCGCGATAAAATTAAACGACCTGAAATAATAGGGCCGGTCAAGCGGCGAAATGTTATTTTCAAAATAACCACTGGAAAAACGAAACCAGAGGACACTCTTTAAAAAAATAACAATCACCGTATAGTCCAAAAGCAACTGGGCCCACGGAAGGAAACTTTCACGTCGGCGTCTCTTAGGCAGGATCATAAGATACCTCTCGTTTTACGGGTAATCAAGTCCTTCATCTCTTGCTGAAAACGCCCGAGACTAAAACGCAACGCATTTTGACGGGCCTCTTGCGGTCGAAGCGAAAGGTCTTCGAATCGGCGTACGGCCTCCAAAAGGTCGTCCTCAGTGGGAGATTTAAAAAATACCCCGGTCCGGTCGGACAAGACCGTCTCCAAAACGCCTCCTTTCGCATAGGCAATCACAGAACCACCGCAGGCCTGCATTTCAAGGGGGACAATCCCAAAATCCTCTTCGCCGGGAAAAATGATCGCCCGTGCGCGCCGGTAATACGCTCTCAAGCTTTCCTGTGACTGCCAGCCGAGAAAACTCACATTCGGCTTCGCCAGGGCCTTGAGCTTTTCCATCTCCGGTCCCTCACCGATCACCACAAGTCTCTTCCCCGCCTGGTTAAACGCCCGCACCGCCAAATCAACCCGCTTGTAAGGCACGAGCGCCGAAACGACCAAATAAAAATCCTCTCTCTGAACCTCGGAGTCCGGCTCATAGAAGTCCGTGTCTACCGGCGGGTAGATCACTTCCGCCTCGCGTCCGTAAAAATCCTGTATCCTTTTTCTCACGTGCTCCGAGATGGCGACAAAGCAGTCCACACGGGCGGAAACGCATTTGTCCCATCGGCGTAATCGGGCCATCTCACCGCTCATGAGGACCTTCAAAAATGATGGGTACGAGCTAAAATAATCATCGAAAAAACCCCAGGCGTAACGCATCGGCGTAAAACAATAGCAAATATGAACCGCTTCGGAAGCTTTTTTCACGCCTTTCGCGACGCAGTGGCTTGTGGACAAAACGAGCTCGTACCCTTTAAGATCAAGCGACTCGACGGCTAATGGAAAAAACGGCAAATAATAACGATAATGGCGAAAAATGCCTGGGGCCCGCTGGATCAGCGAGGCGTAAATCGGGTGGCTCTTGATGGCGCTTGAGATTTTTTCTTTCTCATGGAACAACGTATAGATCGGGGCGCCTGGGAAAAGCTCACTGATTGCTTCGAGACATTTCTCGCCACCGCGCATTCCGTTCAACCAATCATGACAAAAAGCTACCTTCACCGCGTACGCTCAGTCATCGTCGGAATACGTCTCCAAGAAGGCCTAAGCGTTTATCGCGCGGTCGTAAACATCCGCCGTCCGTCTTGCTGCCTCTGCCCAAGAAAATTTCTTAGCCTGTTCCGCGCTTTTTTCGGCCATGCGTTTTCGTAACTCCGTATTTTTCAAGGTATTATATAGAACCTCTTCAAGGGCGTCAACGTTCCGGGGATCAAAATAGAGGGCTGCGTCGCCGCCAACCTCAGGCAAACTGGTTGCCTTGGAAATAATCACCGGCAAGCCACACCCCATGGCTTCAAGAACGGGAAGTCCAAAACCTTCATAAAGCGATGGCATCACAAATGCCTCGGCAAGATTGTACAGGAAAAGCAGCTCTTCATCAGAGCGCTCGCCTACCGCACGGACAAACGGCGCTTCTACAATTTGTTTCAAGAGTTCGGTGTTTCGAGCATCGGGTCTTCCTACCAAGATCAACTCATGCGGAAGCCCCCTTTTTCGTATCCGACGCATCGCGTCAATAAGCAAAGGGATGTTTTTATGTTTTTTCAAGCCTCCGACAAAAAGCACGAAAGGATGATCTAGGGATTCCCGTCGACAAAAATCCTCAAGAAGGCCGCCCCTCTCTACCTTCCTGAAAAGCGGTGAAGCTGCCTCGGGCACCACAAAAATCCTATCGGGTGTTATCCGTCGAAAATGTCTTAACATATCCTCCTTGGTATGATGCGAGACGGCAATCACCGGGCACCTTTTTTTTGCGAGAACGCCGAAAAAAAAACGGGCATAGGCCTGCGCCGCGGGGGAATAAAACCCTTGAAGATTATGAAAGTAAATTAGATCGTGCACTGTCACCACCATCCGACCGCTGAAAAGAAGAGGGATATTGAAGTGAGGGACATGAAAAAGACGAAATTTTCGAGCTACCCGAGGTATTTCAAGTTGTTCGCGAAGGCCGTAGATGCTGGCGTGCGAGCGCTCGTGGAAGAAATTCTTCCCTTCCGGCACGCCCGCGCAACTGTACGGAGGCAAGACCAATCCAAAATTTTTATTTGGACACTCAAGCGCAAGCGCCCGAACCAATTCCCGAATATACCGACCAATCCCCGGATGACCCCACATCCGGGCGTCAATTCCTATCGAACCAGGGGGCATGCTGTTTCTACGAGTGAATTTAAAACAACGTATAAATAAACGGCGCGAGTGCTGAACCCTGGCTAAAGACGATCAACGCCCCCAAAAGAACTAAGGTCAGAATAATGGGTGTCAGCCACCATTTTTTTCTTTGTTTAAGAAATAACCAAAACTCACGAAAAATAGACAGCTTACTCATGGACAAGTCCCCCGCAAATACCTTGTTTTTACACACCTCATTTATAACACGAATTTAAGCGGAGTTCTTTATTTTTCTAAGGAACTGTTTCCGTCGAACCGGCATTCATCTCCAGGGCACGCGCCAAGGCGTTTGCAACCTCTCCGGCCGTGATTTGGGACATGCAGGGATGGCCAGGGACATTACAGAGCTCAAGCTCGCACGGTGAGCATGGAACCGCATGCCGCACAATAAGTGCCCGTTCAGCGAGAGGTTTCCACTGTTCAAACCGGTTGGTGCCGCTGTACAAAAAAACAGTCGGCACATCCATTACAGCGGCGATGTGTGCAGGGCCGGAATCCGGCCCGACGAACGCGCTAAATTTCTTCACCAGCAGACAAGTCTCACGCAGCGTTGTTTTTCCGGTGAGATTCAAAAACCGGTCTCCCGTAAAGTCTTCGATTTTTGCTGCTTCTTGCCTATTGGAGCCGACAAACACGAGTCCGTAATCCACAAACCTTCCTTTAAAAAGATTGAGGAAAGAACGGGCATTTCTTGCGGGCCATCGTTTGGAGCTGGTGCCGGCCCCCACCTGAAACCCCACATATTTTCTTCCGGGAACAATTCCCCATCCCTCCAATTTTTTCTCAAAATGCATCTTTTCATCTTCTGAAAAATAAAGTTGAGGTTTCAAAACATCTACGCGGATTCGGATCGCGCGAAGCAAATCTAACACGTGCTCGCTCTCATGCACTCCTTCCCGGTAACGGCTCTGGCGTGTAAGTAAAAAACCTCCGCCGGTAATCCCGTAGCCCACCCGCTCGGTCACCCCCGCCAATGCGAGCAAGATATTCTCCCTGGCATCCCCTCTAAGGCCAATTCCCAGATCGGCATGACAAGTGCGTAGCCTCTGAACCAACTGCCCAAAGGTCAAACTCTCCGGGTTCCGTGCATACCTTTTCTTTGAAAACCACGGAGCATCATAAAGAATCACCTCATCCACAAAAGGGTTGTGCCTCAACAAGGGCGCCGACCAGCTCGAAGTGAGAAAAATCAAGCGGCTCATCGGGAAGTTTTCCTTGAGAATCTTTGGAACGGCTGTTGCTAGAAGCACATCACCCAAATGGTCCATGCGAACCACCACTATCGTGGAGAAATTCTCTTTCAAAGGGCGGCGGTGCTTGAGGGGCAAGGAAAGCGTATTACCCGCCGCGTCTAAAACCGTGGCGGCGGCAGAATATATTTTTTTCTTAAAGATGTATTTCACGGCCCAAACCGGTAGCGGAGAAGAGCCCAGAGCGCTTTCACGCCATCCCTCCACCCTATCTTTTTTCCTTCGTGATAGGACCTGCCCTTGTAGGAGATCGGGACTTCAAAAATACGCTCCCCCTTCTTTAAAACTTTGGCCGTAAGCTCCACTTCAATCTCAAAACTTTGCGAGACAATCTCCATGCCTTTCAAGATCTCCGTCCGGAAAAGTTTATAACAGGTTTCCATGTCCGTAAGCTTTGCCGAGTAGAGATAATTAGCCAGTCCGGTCAGAAAATAATTAACGAAGCGGTGCCAAAAGGCCGTCACCTTGGTTTTATGAATAAAGCGGGAGCCGTAGATTACGTTGGCCTTTCCTCCCTCCATCGCCTCAAGAAGCGGCCGGTAATCCCGCGGATCATATTCTAAATCGGCATCCTGAATAATGATGGCATCGCCGGTAGCCACACGAATGCCTGTTCGGACCGCGCTCCCTTTTCCTTTGTTTTCATCGTGAAAGATTACCTGCACACCCGGCGCGCCAAAGGCATAACGCTCCAAGATCTCCCGCGTGCCGTCTTTTGAGCCGTCATCGATGAGAATGATCTCCTTTTCAACAGGCACCGCTTGAATCAGCGCGATCACTTGGTCTATCGTGCTGCGCTCGTTATAGACGGGGACGATAACCGAAAGCTTGGGCACTAGGCCGCCTCTTTCAATCCGCGGTAATAGTCCAAAAGATTCCTGGTCACTGTGTCCCAGGTAAAATGCATTAAGACATGGTTTTTTAACGTTTCTTCGCGTTTTTTAGCCAAATTTTTCTTGATTTTGTCCGTGATGTCCTTCGTACTTGACGGCCGGATATAGTCCACAAAATTTTTGAAATACTCCTTCGTACTTCCCCCTTCGGTCACGAGGACTTTCGTTCCGGCCAGCGCCGCCTCCATAGCCGCAAGGCCAGGCGTTTCAAACCATCCCTGCAGAACAAATAAGTCACAGGCGCCGTAAGCTGATTTCAACAGAGGGTCCGAATGACCAACCGCAGGCAAAAATTTCGTAAACCCGCTGCCTGCCGACTGGCATTCCCGAAAATATTTCTCGTGCCCACTGACCGGATCACCGATCAAGACAAGTCGTGCATCGCCCAAACGCTTAACGGCCTTGATCAGATTCAGTTGGTTTTTTCTCGGCTCAATCCTGCCCACACTGAGGACGAAAGGAGCCTTCCCGTAAAGTGAGTGGTAGTACGACGGATCCGCCTCGAGAAAACTTTTATCCACTCCGTTATAGACCACCTTGATCTTGCGGCGAGGGACGGCGAAAAGCCGAGCGATCTGATTTTTCTCCATTTCAGAATTGGGGCAGACTAAATCAGAGGATAGGAGCACCTGTCTTCTCGAAGAGGGGAAAACGGGACAAGCCACCTTGAGGCCGTGTCTCAGCAGGAGATCCGTCTTTCTCCCCCACCCACCGTCGGTGAATACGGCCCTGTGAAAATCCGACCATAGGCCGGAGTTCGTCACTACTTTGACATTCCTTGATCTTGCCACTTGAATCAGAGGCAGGCATTCCTTCACTGAACTAAAAACATGCAAAATATCATAGGCCTCAATTTTGGTCCGCCAAAGATCGAAGAGGTCTATCTGAAGACCGTGCTTTTCCAGGTATTCTCTTGTTTTCAAGAGCTGTATTTCTCCCCCGCCGATGTTTTGAAACGCAGAAGGGTAAGTAAAGAAAACGACTTTCACGACCGCCCTTCCTTGAGAATTCGGATTATTTTTTCAGCGCTTTTACCGTCTCCAAAGGGATTTTTCCAAACACGCTTTTGATGCATCATCTTTCTTGCCGCACGAAGAATGCTGGCGGGCAAATAGCCGGCGACAATGTTCGCTCCCGCCCGGACCGTCTCCGGCCTCTCCGTGGACGTTCTTAAAGTGACACAGGGCACCTTCAAAATACAGGCCTCTTCCTGAACGCCTCCGGAATCAGTGATCACCATCCGTGCTGAGGCCTCAAGACTTAAAAAATCCAGAAAACCAATAGGTTTGATAAGCCGCAGTCCTTTTGGCAGCCGCAATCCAAATACTTTCAAGCGGCTCACGGTTCGCGGATGAGCCGGGAAAAGCACTTCTGCGCAAAACTCTTCCGCGACATCTCCAACTCCTTTCAAAATCGATGCCAACCGATCTTTATTGTCCACGTTTTCTTGTCGGTGCAGTGTCATCAAAAAAAACAAACTTGAAATATACCCTTGTAATCTTTTTCTTTTCTTGGCCATTTCCAGATTTTGTTTCACTGCGTCGACGACGGTATTTCCTGTAACAAAAATCTTGCCCGCAGGGACCCCTTCTTTCAAAAGAATTGTTTGGCTGCCTTCAGTGGGAGGAAAAAGATAGTCGGAAACGTGGTCGGCAATCACGCGATTTATTTCTTCGGGCATCGTTCGATCGTAGCTCCGCAGTCCCGCTTCGACGTGGCCAAGTTTCACCCCTTTCATTTTGGAAGCAGCCAGCGAACCAGCCAAGACACTGTTGGTGTCGCCTTGGACCAGGACGACGCCCGGTTTTTCTTTCAGCAAAATCTTTTCGATCCCGGTCAGCATGCGCCCCGTATGTTCGCCATGAAAATTGGGACCCAACGATGCCGCGCCCAAATGATGCCGTGGGAGTGGAAGCCCCAGCTCCCTAAAAAAAAGTTTGTCCATTTCATAGGAATAGTGCTGCCCGGTGTGAATCAGGAAATAGGGGTACCGTTGCCTTTCCAACAGGCGGATCAAGGGACTAAATTTGATGATTTCTGGCCGGGTCCCCAAAACAA
>JAHFFL010000102.1 GCA_023247955.1 Candidatus Omnitrophota bacterium | reverse complement strand
TGTTTTTTCGCTTTGGACGCGCGAAAATCGACGCGCATGATGTCGGTGAGACGCTTGAGCGACTCCTCAAACGACAGGGGACGCCCGTTCTTCACGGATTTCAGGGCCTCCTCGATCACGTGATGGACGGTCTCGCCTTTCCAGGCCCAACGGTTCTTTAGATTTTTTAAGACATAGGCCGCACGCGTTTTTTTGAGAGCATTTTTATCCCAGCCGCCCCACGACGCGTAACGGGCATAAAAATACTTGCGCCGGCATTCACGGAATTCCTCGTCCCTCGACTTGGACCAGGAAAAAACGTTTTCCAACGCCGCCATAAAATTTAGATCTTGGCTAGGGTTTGGTGCAGGAGAGAATCAGCGGTCTTGTCGTCGACGAGGCGGCGGACAAGCTCGATGGAAAATTCGAGGGCCGTGCCGGGACCACGGCTCGTGATTACGGAACCGTCCACCACGACGCGGTCGGGACTAAAGCGCGTCGTCGGGCCAAAGCCTTTTTCATAGCCGGGGTAACAGGTGGCCTTTTTTCCGTCGAGCACGCCGCTGGCCGCCAGCGCCAGGCCCGGCGAGGCGCAAATTGCCGCGATGGTTTTATTTTTTTCGTTCATTTTCCTAAGAAGTGTCAGGACAGTTGGTGAGTTTTTTAGGTTGGCTGCGCCGGGCATACCGCCAGGAAGCACCACCGCATCGGGCAGGTCGGTATATTTTTCGATCTCCGCGTCGCAATGAATTTGAATCCCGTGAGCGCCGGTGATTTCTTTTTTTCCGACGCCCGCCGTGATCACCTCAAGCCCCGCGCGCCTCAAGACATCAATCGGCGTAACCGCCTCGATTTCTTCAAAACCGTCAGCAAGCAAAACCAAAACTTTCTTTGCCATTTAAATCCTATTTTTCCTGTCTACTTTACTTGACGATCCCCGTCTCAAGCCACTGGTATTTGCCTTCGAGCATTTTCCTTCCTATTCGGTAAATCATTTTATCATCATTCCGGCGCTGGGCGAGGAATTCCCTCTGTATTCTCAAGGTCGCCTCGCGGCAAAAGAGGTCCGCCAATTCCTCGGGGCCGCGGTCGGACGGGTTTTGGCTCACCAGATAAGCCGCGTGTGAACACGTCGCGGCCATCGCAAACAGGTCGGTGCCGATATTCACGAAACGGGCGAGAATCTGCTGGCGTTTCTCAAGCCCCTGCTGGTGAATCGCCATCGCGTGGAAAAGGTTGCGGGCCAGCTTGTGGCTTGTCTTCTCGACGAAGCGGATATGCCTCTTGACCGCCGGCGACACCTTGGCGTGTTTCCTCCACCGGCTCAAGTACATCCATTGACGCGGGTACCAAAACGCGTAGTGCCAGAACGCCTCGCCGATTTTTTTTATTTTATCGGCCAAGGAGGTACGGGAACTCAAGATCGGCAAAATGCGCTTGAGATGCGGGTCAATGGCCTCGCGGGCGATGAAGAGATGCATGATTTCGCTGGTACCTTCAATAATCAAATTGATGCGCGCGTCGCGTAGGAAGCGCTCCACCGGAATCGGCTCCTCCCCGCGGCCTCGGAGAGAATCGGCCGTCTCGTACCCGCGTCCGCCACGTATCTGCACCGAATCGTCGGCGATGCGCCAGGCGGCCTCGGTGCAAAAAAGCTTTGCCATCGCGGCCTCAAGCCGTACATCCACTTTTCCCCCGTCCACCATCGCCGAGGCCAGCCACGTGACGCTGTCCATCGCGAAAGTTGTCGCAGTCATCAGAGAGATTTTCGAGGTAATCGCCTCGTGATGCCCGATAGGCGCTCCCCACTGGACGCGTTTGTTGGACCAGTCCCTGGCGATCAGAAGCGATTTCTTGGCCATCGCGGTGCAGGCCGCCGGCACCGTCATGCGGCCGGTGTTCAGCGTGATCAGCGCCAGCTTCAGACCCTGCCCCAGGCCCCAAATGATGTTTTCTTTGGGGACCTTCACGTCATGAAATTTTAAAAGTCCGTTTTGTATGCCTTTGAGCCCCATAAAACTACAGCGGTGCGCCACCTCAAAACCGGGCATGTTCTTCTCGACGATAAACGCCGTGATCTGCGTCTTTTCCTTGCCGTTCACGATCTTCGGCGGGGTCTTTGCCATCACGACGATTACGTCGGCGATCGTACCGTTGGTGCACCAGAGCTTTTGGCCGTTGATGAGGTAAAAATTTTCGTTTTCAATGGGCATCGCGGTCGTACTCATCTTCGCGGGGTCAGACCCCACTTCCGGTTCGGTGAGCGCGAACGCCGAAATGGCACCCTTCGCGAAAAGTGGCAGGTATTTTTCTTTCTGCGCTTTAGTTCCGAAGAGTTTGAGCGGCTGGGGGACGCCGATGCTCTGGTGCGCGGAGAGCAGCACCGCCGTCGAGCCGCAGTGGCTTGCGACCATCGCCATCGCGCGATTGTAATTGATCTGGGAGAGGCCGAGCCCTCCGTATTCCTTGGGGATTTTGAGCCCGAAACAACCGAGCTCTCTGAGCCCCTGCATCACGCTGTCCGGAATCAGACTGTTGCGGTCTATCGCGTCGGCATCGACACGTGTTTTAAGAAAGGTCTCTAGTTTTTTTAAAAATTCATCGCCGATGCGTTTGTCTTCGGGACCCTGAGCCGGAAAAGGAAATACCAGTTCCCAGCGCAGTTTGCCGGTAAAAAGATCGCCGACGAAGCTGGGGTATTTCCAGGATTCTTCGCGTGCCTCTTCGGCGACCTCGAGAGACTTGGCTTTCTCAATATTTTCTTTTCCCTTCAAAAGTTCCATGTCGGTTGTCCCTTTTTAAGAAGTCTCATCCAAATAGACCGATACGCTTACTTTATCACCCGCGAAGTGTTCCGGCAACGGGCGTCCCGTGAAATCGCGCGTCCCGGTGATCTCAAGACAGTGTGTCAGAAAAAAATCCCAGCTTTCTTTCGGCACCGAGAGCACCATGAAGCTCTGGGCGTCGTCGTATTCGATTTGGATATTGAGTTCTTTAAGCAGCTTGAAGAGCTGATCCACCGCGCCGGCCGGTAAATGCAAGTGCTTGTTCTCGGTCGCCGTCGGCTGCGGCTGGAGTCTCAGAGGTCTTAAAGGAAGAGTCAGCGGCGTGATTTCCCCACGGGTCTGGCTCATTCCTGCCGCTGCCGGCATCTTCCAGCCGTTGTTGGTAACTACAGGCGGCGCCGGACTCGCCGCCGGCATCTCGGCAGCAGAAGGGGGAGTTTTTGTGTTTTCCTTTTTCAAGATCAACTGCTGCTGGGTTTGAATGAATTCAAGAAGCTGTTTCATCCTTTTGGACTGCATCAGCGAATACCGGTAGTGGAAAACAATGCTTCCAAAAAAGGCGGTGACAAGCAGCAGGATCGCGGCAACCATCCACACGGAGGATTTCTTGGAGGGCTTCCCGGTGGACCTCGTAGAAAGCGGTTCTTTTTTAGGCATGGAGGGTTTCTTGGCCATTCTCTCCGCAAGCGCGGAAAGCAAAAGCTTTTTCTTCGGCTCATCCAGCGGAAGAATGCCTTCCTGTTTGGCCCTGGAATAAATTTTCTCCGAAAGATCCCCCGGCGGCAGGAGTTTGCCCATTTGATTCAGGTACGAGGACAAAAATTCCTGGCCATCGGCGCTTGTCTTGCAGAACCGGCACTGCTCCAAGTGCCGGCGGGCGTCCTCGTATTCCCGCTCGCTCAAGGCGTCCTGCAGGTAGTCCTGGATTTTCCGTTCACTCAGACAGGCCATCGTCTTTTCCCCGCCCCTCAAGCAGACGGCGCATCTTTTCTCTCAAGCGTATCCTCGCCTGCGTGGTTTCCAGCTTCACCGTCTTCTCGGGAAGGTTCATGATCTCCGAGATATCCGCGTAGCTTAAATTGATCTGGTCTCTGAGCAGCAGAAGCGCGCGTTGGGAATAGGAGATTTGGGACAGCGCCCGCCACACCTTTTCAAAGGTCTTCTTCTGGGCGGGCGGGACTTGCAGTCCTTCGGGCAGTGAAGCGGCGCCGGCGGAAAATCCTTTACTTTTCTCCACGGCCAGCGAAAGCGCTTTTTTAAGAAAAGTGGATTTCAAATAGGGAAGCTCACGAAGCGCTTCAAGAAAACAGCCGTGCGTAGTCCGAAAAACGGTTTTAGGATCGCCCTGAGTCAGAGTGGACACCAGCGCAAATACGATCGCGGAGTCGCGGTCAAGGACAGCGCGGAAGGCCTTTTCATCGCCGTCGTTCTGCCAGCGAAAAAGTAAAACCCCTTCTTCCCGACTGCGACTGCCGGTTTCCATCCGGTCTAAGAGTTCATGACGCGGACTGTTTGAAGCTCGGCCGCGACTGGATTCGCGCAAACCAGGCAGTCGTATTGCGAAGCTCCGGGGGGATACCGGTGCCCAAAATGGGGAGCGCGGCGATATGAGGCGTGACCGCGACGTCCGCGAGCGAATAATTTCCGAAGAGATATTCTTTGCCTTCGAGACGACGGTTGAGTTCGGTTAAACCCTCTATCACCTCGGCCCTTTTCTTCTGTTTGAAGTCCTCGCGCTGCTCTGGCTTCGGTTTTAAGAGGCATTCAATCACGAGAAGCCCGATATTCAGCACCATTTTTTTGTCGATGGAGGCGACAAATTGCCGGATTTCCTCGCGAAGCTGCTCCTCCTTCGGCATCAGGGACGGACGGGGGTATTTCTCATCAAGGTACTGGTTGATCGAAAACGCCTCGGAGAGGTAAACGTCGCCGTCAATGATCGCCGGGACTTTGCCGAGGGGGCTCGCCTTCTTGAACTCGGGAGACTCTTTGACGGACTTATAGGCGTGGACATCGACCGGATCATAA
>JAHFFL010000003.1 GCA_023247955.1 Candidatus Omnitrophota bacterium | reverse complement strand
TGCCCTGCATTTATTTCGCGTTCGGGCGCAAACGAGCGGAAGAGCTCGCCTGGGAACAGGAAAAATTTGACCTCTTGAGCGTCGAAGAAAAGACCCGCGCCGAAGCGCTTTACTCCACGCTCTGCGAACGCTTTGACCTGACCCGAGAACCAAGCGCGACGGACATGAGGCGGCTTGTCCAGCGCGGCATCGCGTTTCATCACGCAGGCATGCTGCCTACGCTGAAAGAAGTGATTGAACAGCTCTTCACCTCAAAATTGACCAAACTGATTTTCACCACCGAGACCTTCGCGCTCGGGATCAACATGCCGGCAAAAACGGTTGTGTTTGACGAACTGCGCAAATTTTACGGGACGCATTTCGCGTTCCTCAGAACGCGCGATTATTTCCAGATGGCCGGACGGGCCGGGCGGCGCGGCATGGACAAGGAGGGGTACGTTTACTCCAGGGTCAACCCTCATCAAATCCCCTATCCCACCGTCCAGCGGATGATTCACGGAAAGCCGGAGGCGATCGAGAGCCAGTTCAATTCCTGCTACGCCACTTTGCTCAATCTCTACGCCCAGTTTGGCTCCAAACTCATGGAAATTTATCCCAAATCGTTTCATTATTTTCAGTCCAACAAAAAAGGGCGGGAAAAAGGGGCCTACGCGATAGAAAAAAAACTGAATCTTTTGAAAGAGCTCGGCTACATCGACCAAAATCATCTCACGGCCAAAGGCCAGTTCGCATCCTGGATGTACGGTTATGAGCTTCTGCTGTCGGAAATGCTGGAGGATAGGACGCTGGATTCGCTGAACGACACGGCGCTGTCGGTGCTTTTATCGGCGCTGGTGTTTGAGCCGCGGCGCAATGAACTGGCCAAAGAATTGCCTTCGCATTTAGGATGGCTTGAGAAAAAGGCCTCCAAGTCGCTGAGAGTGATACACCACAAGGAGTCCACCCACAAAATCTTCCCGCCGACCAAACCGCCCTACTTTCACATGGCCCGCGCGATGGAGGCCTGGCTCGGCGGCTGTACTTTCGGCGAGCTGGGCCGCCATACCGACGCCGACGAAGGCGAGATCATCCGCTATTTCCGCATGGTCGTACAGCTCCTGCGCCAGCTTAAACAGGCGCCCGAAGTCCCCGACCGATTGAGGCAAACCGCAAGCCGCTCAGCCCAAAAAATAAACCGCGACCTCGTCGACGCCGAACGCCAGCTCAAGAATATGTAATTACTGAAGAAGTTTTTGGAGTTCGCCGCTTTCGTGCATTTCGTGCACGATGTCGCAGCCGCCGACCAGCTTGCCGTTGATGAACACCTGAGGAAACGTAGGCCAGTTGGAAACCTGCGGCAGTGTCCGGCGGATGTCGACGTTGGCGATCACGTCGACGGTGTGAAACGGGACATTCATCTTCTTGAAAAGCTCCATCGTCGACGCCGAAAACCCGCACTGCGGCGCCTGGGGCGTGCCCTTCACGAATAAAACCACTTTGTGCGACTTGATTTCTTTTTCAATTTGCTCGACTGTCGGGTTTCCCATCACGATCTCCTTTTAAGATAACTTGGTTTTGAGCTGTACGGCGTGAATCCTGCGGTCCATCTCATCCCGCAGCAGAGAAAAAACCATTTGGTGCTGCTCAAGCATCGTCTTGCCTTGAAACGCGTTCGAGACGACCACGATATCAAAGTGGTCTCCCGTGCCGGTCATGTCCTTGACCTCGACCCGGGAATTCGGAATACCGGCCAAAATCATTTGTTGGACTTCAGTGGGCGTGATCATTAAAATAAGTCCATGAAAAAATACATCGCGACGTTTTTCTTTCTCTGCCTGTCAATCCCCGCAGCCGCGGACGAAACACTTCTTAAAACACTGGCCATCAACCGGTCCCTGCTCGCCGAATACGAACTCGAACGCATGAAGCTCGAGCAGGCCGCGGCGGTGGAAAACACCGAGACGCTGGCCAGGCAACTCGAAAATTCCCGCTATAAAATCCAGGCGCTGAACGAAGAATCCGAAAAACTCCGCACCGCGCTTACGGCCCAGGAGCAGGCGCAGGAATTCATGAGAGACCTGCTCCTCAAGAAAACCGTGGAACAAGTTTCCAAAAGATACACGGCCCCCAAAACACCCTCGCTCCCGGCTCCTGTGGTAGAGACCGCAGACCAGATGCACGAGCGCGCGCTGCGGCTGGTCGCCGAACAAAAACTCGATAAGGCGGTCAAGCTTTACGAAGAGCTAGTGCTTTCAAATCCCGACGATGACCAGGCCTACGTGATCATGGGCCACTGCTATATCCTGATGGGCCGCTACGACAAGGCCGAGCAGGCGTTTCAAAACGCCGTGCACATTGATCCCGCAAATATTCAAGAGATCGTGCCGTTTTACCAGAACATCATTCTTCAAAACCCGGACGACGACAAAGCCCACGCCAATCTCGGCTACGCTTACCTCATCGTCGGCGATGTGGTGAAGGCGAGAGAGGCCTATCACGACGCCTTGGCCATCAACCCGGAAAACGAACGGGCCCTCGAAGGGATGCAAACCATCGAGAGAATCACGGCCCAGCCCCTCGACACTCAATAATCCGCAGGCCTTCCCCTCAAAACCTTTTTCTCCGAGCGGCGCTTTTTTTCTTCAAGCATCTTTTCTTTGGCGCGCTTCGATCTTTTTCGCTTTTGGCGGCGTATTTTTTCGATGCGGTGACGCTCCGCCGATTGCGCGCCGAGAAAACGGGCCTCAATCTTCTCCACGAGGAGCCGCTTGGCCAGGTAGCGGTTCAGCGCTTGCGAGCGCTCCCTCTGGCATTTGACCTCCAGCCCCGTCGGCCGGTGCCGAATCACCACACAGCTCGAGACCTTATTGACGTTCTGTCCACCGGCCCCGCCTGAACGCACGAAATGCTCTTCAAAATCGGATTCGCGCAGTCCAAGCCGCATGATTTTATGCTCGAGCGCGCGGACCTTTTTTTCGGAAACCGGGTAAATCGTCACGAAGCCTGCGTGGCGCCCGAAGGGACAAACACCTTCCGGCGATAAAACTGAAGCTCTTCTATCGATTCGCGGATATCGTTCATCACGCGATGTGTCTGGTCTTTCAGACGCGGCATTTTGTGGTCAGTGGGGTACCACCGCATGACCAGTTCTTTCACGGAGCTCACATCGATCGTACGATAGTGCAGATAGGACTCGAGACGCGGCATGTACTTCACGAGAAATCGCCGATCCTGCCAAATCGTATTGCCGCAAAGGGGCGCCGTACGTTCTTTGCAATGGGCCTTCACGAACGCGAGCACCTTCTCCTCAGCCTTCTTCATCGTGATTTTGGATTTCCGGCATTCCTCGGTGAGGCCCGACTTCCGGTGATGATGTTTGCTCCAGGACTCCATGGAGCCCAGCACCTTCTCGCTGTGATGAATCGCGATCACCGGACCTTCCGCCACCACCTCAAGCTCGTTGTCCGTGATCACAACCCCGATCTCGAGCACCGTGCACACCTTCGGATCCAGACCTGTCATCTCAAGGTCAATCCAAACCAACAAATCGTTTTTTTGCTTGGGACTCAAAGAGATCCTTTAAAATGGTGGAGGCGGCGAGATTCGAACTCGCGTCTCCAGTCCATGAGGTCCGCAGCCTCTACATGCTTAGTCGGTTTTTTGATTTCCCCGTTTAAACTTGAACAGACACAATTTTAAAGGGTAAGCTTTCTGTCGCTCTCGTCAAACCCGCCAAAAGCGCGCGGGGTTGACCAGTCTGCCATCGACGCCCGACCTCATCCCGCAGACGCGGATGAGCGGACGGTAGCCGCGTTTAGGCGACTAACGGTAACGCCATATACCCCGCGAAGGGTACATGCACATTGTTCGTGTGTTTGGCGTTTGATTTGTGCCAGGTGTTTAAGGAGGCCTCCTGACCACCTCCGCATGCCACTGACAGATCAAGGGCTGGATCGATGCCTGTCGCCCCCAATTCAGTAGTAAATCTTTTATCCTTTACCCCTGTTTCTATTTTTGATTGCTCTATCAATTTCCCGCTGCATGGACATCTTTTTGATGTCCAAACGCTTGTCTTGAAATCTTTTGCCCTTGGCGACGCCAAGCTCCACCTTCGCGATCCCGCGGTCATTGAAGTACATCTTCAGCGGGATCAGCGCCAAACCCTTTTCGGCGGTTTTGGCTTGAAGCTTGTGGATCTGAGACCGGTGCAGTAAAAGTTTTCTTCGGCGTCTCGGCTCCGGGTTCTCGCGGCCGCCCATTTTATAGGGAGGAATGTAAAGATTATACAGGAAGACCTCCCCCTCTTCAACCCGCGCAAAACTCCCGGCGAGACTCGCCTGGCCCTCCCGTAGAGATTTCACCTCACAGCCCGCGAGTGTGATTCCGGTCTCAAAGCTCTCGAACACCAGATAATCCCGTCTGGCTTCACGGTGGGTCACAACCGGCGGCGCTTCTTTTTTCTCCTTCACGGTGCTAATATAGCACAAGCGCGTCACTTATGAAACCTACGGTCCTTTTCCTTTTTGTTTTTCTGGCGATCGCCGCTCTGCCCTGTGACTCTCTCGCGAAGGAGATCCCCGCCACCGGCGGGAGCTTCATGTCTACCAGCGATGAAAGAATCGCCAAACTTACCGCGCTTCACAAACAGGCCGAAGAATACATCGCGCTCAACCACTTCCACGACGCGCTTGAGACCTATTCCAATATTATCCTGTTCGAGCCGGACGATGATGTCGCCTATTCCAACATGGGCCACATCTACATGATTCTGGGGGATTTGGGCAAAGCCCAAAACGCCTTTCTCAACGCGCTGGACATCAATCCCTCCAGCCAGACCGCGCTGTTCGGACTTCAAAAAATCAGGGACCCCGACAGTCAGGTCTGGGCTCCCCCCGATGTCTCCCCGGAGCCGAAGCAAATCCACGCGCCGCAGATAAAAGAAAAAACGCAGGAAAAATTGCAACCGCCCGCCGACTTCAACGGGGTTTCACGTGAGGAAAAAATTCAGGTCGCCTTGAAAAACGCGGGGCTTTATAGCGGCCGCGTGGATGGAAAAATGGGGCCGTCGACCCTCACAGCCGTGCGAAAATTTCAGGGCTCACGGGGGCTTGAAACAGACGGAAACGTAGGGCCCAAAACCTGGGCGGCGCTGAAGCCGTACCTGGAAATCTCCAACCGAAAAGAAAGAAGCGACTAAAAAATCGTGCGGAAGGAGGGAGTCGAACCCTCAAGCCTTGCGGCACAGGCTTCTGAGACCTGCGCGTATGCCAATTCCGCCACTTCCGCTTAAGGGATGAATTCTATCTTATCCGGGGATTAAAGTACAGAGAGGTCCTTCGACGCGGCGCTTCGCGCCTTGCTCAGGATGGTTCGACGTAAAGGCTTGTGGTGAGCAAGCGACGGCGAGCTTGTCGAACCGGAGCGCGTCGAACTACTGTCGGTCGCTTAGCGTTTTCCGATGGGCAAGTAAGGCCGCTGGGACTCGCCGGTATACTGCGACACCGGGCGGATCAGCCGGTTGTCCCGGTACTGCTCGAGAAAATGGGCCGTCCATCCGGCGGTGCGGCTGATGGCAAACATCAAGGTAAAAAGATCGACCGGGATGCCTATCGCGTAAAGCACCGAGGCCGAGTAAAAATCCACGTTGCAGTTGAGCTTTTTCTTTTCCCACACGACCTGCTCAAGCTTCTCGGAAATGGCGTACCACTTCGCGTGGCCGGGAAAGGCATCGGCGAGCGCCTTGGACATGCGCTTGAGATCAAAAGCGCGCGGATCCGGCCCTTTATAGATCCGGTGTCCGAAACCCATCAGCTTTTTCTTCTGCTGGACCGCGTCGTCCACAAATTTCTCGACATTTTTCACATCGCCGATCGCGATCAGACTTTCCATCGTGCGTGTGTTGGCCGAACCGTGAAGGTCCCCTTTGAGCGTTGCGATCGCGGACACCATCGCCGAGTAAATATCCGACAGCGTCGAGACCGTGATCCGCCCCGCAAACGTCGAGGCGTTCAAATCATGTTCGGTCAGCAGGATAAAATACTGATCGAGCGTCCGGACTTCGACGGCCGAGACGTCTTTGCCCTTCATCATATAAAGAAAATTGGCCGCCGTAGATACGGAGGCCTCTTTCTTGGGCGCGATCACCTCCTGCCCTTTGCGAATCCTCTCGAAACAGGCGACCACGAGCGGCAGCTTCGCGATCAGCCGCAACGCTTTGCGGCCATTGGCCTCTATGGAGTTGTCCTCAACCTCGGGATCGAAGAGCGCGAGATAAGAAACCGCCGTGCGGAACACGGCCATGGGGTTGGCCCCCTTCGGCGCCAGCTTCAGCCAATCGATCACCGCGCGCGGGATTTCCCTCTCGGCGGCAAGTTTTTTCTTGAAATCCTCAAGCTCCGACGCCTTGGGGAGTTCCCCGAAAAGCAACAGATAAGTCGTTTCCTCAAAATTGGAATTTTGAGCCAAATCATGGATGTCATAACCGCGGTACAAAAGCTTGGAGTTCTTGCCGTCAATCCAGCAAATAGAGCTCTCGGCTGCGACGACGTCCTCGAGCCCCTTTGAAAATACGTTCTGTTCTGTCATCTGCGCCAACCCTTAGCCCCTTTTCTTGAATGCCTTATTGTGCCATCGTTGCTTTATAAAATCAACGTCGCTTATTTTCCCGGGATCCCGGGCTCCGTCATTTTCATCGGGTTCATAATTTTCTGGATTTCATTTTCAGGTAAAATTTTTTTTTCGCGAACGACTTGAATGATGGTTTTGCCGGACGCCAGCGCTTCCTTGGCCACCTCGGCGGCTTTGGCATAGCCGATAAACGCGTTCAGCGCCGTCGCGAGGCCCATGCTGCTTTCGGCGTAATACCGGCACCGCTCTTCATCCGCCGTGATTCCGCTCACGCATTTCTCGCAAAGAATGCGCAGCGCATTCCCGAATATCATCACCGCAAAGTTCAGATTGAACGCCATGACCGGCATCATCACGTTCAGCTCGAGCTGGCCCGCCTGCACGGCCAAAGCCACCGTCGTGTCCGCGCCGATCACTTGATACGCCACCATATTCACCATTTCCAAAATCGAGGGGTTCACCTTCCCCGGCATAATCGAAGAGCCGGGGGCCGACGCCGGGAGCCGGATTTCCGCAAAACCGGTTTTCGGACCGGAGGAGAGGAGACGCAAGTCATTGACGATGCGCGTGACTTCAAGCGCCAGGTTCCTCAACGCGGCGGAGAGCTCGGCAAGCGGCCGCTGGCTTTGCATCGCTTCGCGCAGGTCTTTGGCCGGCAAAAGTTTCAAGCCCGTGAGCACGGAAAGCTCGCGAACCATGCGTTCGGCATAGCCGGGCGCCGTGTTTAGGCCCGTGCCGGCCGCGCTGCCCCCTATCCCCAGATCCTTTAAAGATTCTTCCGCCCGCTGCACGCCAAGCCGCGAGCGCCGTATCGTCTCGCCGTACGCGGCAAACTCCTGCCCCAAGCGTATCGGCACCGCGTCCTGAAGATGAGTCCTCGCGGACTTGAGCACGCGGTCGAATTCCTTGGCCTTCGCGGCGAAGGCCTTCTCAAGGGCCTCCAGCGGCGCGTACAAATTCTCTTTTAAAATCAAAAGTAGCGCGATACGGACCGCGGTGGGAAACGTGTCGTTGGTCGACTGGCCTCGATTCACATGGTCGTTGGGATGAATCGGTTGGTACTTGCCTCTTTCGGCGCCCAGGATCTCGTTGGCGCGGTTCGCGAGCACCTCGTTGACGTTCATGTTGAAAGCCGTGCCGGCGCCCATTTGAAACACATCCACCGGAAACTGGTCTCTCAAAGCCCCGGCCAGGATTTCATCACAGGCCTTCACCAGCGCGTCGGCGAGATTTTTGGGCAGTTCCCCCGATTCGCGGTTGGCGATCGCGGCCGCTTTTTTGACGAGAAGATAGGCATCCACCAAACGAGGATGCGCACGCAGGCCGCTGATCGGAAAATTTTCCACCGCGCGGTCAGTCTGTATGCCGTAATAGGCCTCTTCGGGGATCTGGCGATTCCCGAGAGAATCCTTTTCCATGCGGGTTTTCATAGCAAGCGGCTGCGCATGGAAAAAACTACTTGAGATCCGAATCAGGGGCTTGTCTTTTTGGAGCGGGACGGTTTTTCCGTTCGAGATCGGCAAGCGCGGAATCCAGTTTTTCCGACAACCGACGCCGTTCGTTTTCCGCCTGCAGGCGGGCCGCCGTTTCCTCTCGGGCGTCATTCTTTAATTTCTCGATCTCCTCATCTTTCTGAGAAATCAGTCCCTGCAAAGCCGTGACCTTTGAATTCAAAGCATCGATGTCGGCCTGAAAATCCCTGCCCGTCGCGCAACCCATGGCAGTCAAAGCGCCCACGAACAACAGCCCTATCCCGTATTTCTTAAACATTTTCAGGAAACCTCCTTTTGGAATTTTCGTTGAACGGATAACCGAAATACCCTTACCTCAAGGTGACGCATAAACTTTGTAATCGATATCGGGAAAAATATTATCCCTCGATTCTATGCTTTCAAGCGTGCGGCTGTCTATAGAATTTTTATTGATTTGCGATCGTAAAAGATCAAATCGCCCCAGATGCTCCTTCGTACGCCTGACCGCGTAAGCGGTGTGTGTCCCAGTCTTCATGATAAAGGCCCAGTCGCTGGCCTGGGCGAGCAAAAGCTCGCGCGCCATTTGATTCAGCGCCCTTTTCCCGATGCCTTGGGCCGTCGGACGGGCACTGGCGGCCTCGATCATTCTCTCCGCCGCTTTGTGAAGATGCCGGTAAATCCAGTGATTGGCTTGGTTGAGCCATACCTCCGAGTACCCCTCATACCCCCAGCTGGACATCGAGGGAGTGACGGTCTGGTTTCGTGGATACTTTTCCAGATACTCGATCGGCGTAATGGTCTTGAAAGTATTCTGATCACGATCGATTTTGCGCAGTAAAGCATCCAGCCACCGCGGGCCCTCAAACCACCAGTGACCAAAAAGCTCGGCGTCATACGGAGAGACGACTAGCGCCGGCCGGTCAAGAAGGCCGCTGAGGTACTCGATCTGCCTTTCCCGGTTGAACATGAAATGGCCGGCATGTTCGTCCGCTTTTTGCCCGGCCCTCTCCGGAAAATACGGTTCCTTGTGGAAGCCGGGCCCGGTGACGCGATAATACTTTATCCCCGTGCCGATGCGGCTTCCGTCCCCGTTCAGGTAAGGACGTATGTAGTCGTATTCCAAATCAAACCCGATGTCCCGGTAAAATTCCCTGTACCAGGAATCGCCGGGATAGCCCTCTTTGGCGCTCCACACGCTTTTGGAAGATTCGCCGTCGCGGGCGAACGCCGCGACTCCGGAAGGACAATAAACGGGGGCGAATACGCCGTACTTTGGGCGCGGGGTGCCGAAAAGAATCCCGTGGGAATCTAAAATAAAAAACCGAAGCCCCTCTTCCCGCAACACTTCGTCGAGACCCGGGGCATAGCCGCATTCCGGCAGCCAGATCCCGCGCGGCCTTCTTCCAAGAATACGGGTGTGCGTTTCCACCGCGACACGGACCTGTGCCCTGAGCGCCTCGCGCGGGAGGGCCAAAAGAGGCAGATAACCGTGCGTGGCGCCGCAGGTCATGATTTCGAGTTTGCCGGAGTCCTGAAATTCTTTGAACGCCTGTGTCAAATCTTTACCATAACGGCCGCAAAAAATTTCACGCGCTTCCACAAAAAATCCGTGATACATCCGCGCCAACTCGCGGAAGGCGACGTCGCCGCTAGTCCTGGCCATCTCCGCTTTTGAGAGCTCAATCAGACGATCCAGGTGGCTCGCGCAGCGGGACTGCAGCAGAGGGTCACGCATCATCGAAAGCAGCGTCGGCGTGATCGACATCGTGACCCTGAAATCGATGCCGTCCTTGACAAGCGCCGTGAAGACTTTGATCAGAGGCACATACGTCTCGGTGACGGCCTCATAAAACCACTCTTCTTCCAAAAAGCGCGTGTGCTCGGGGTGCCGGATATAGGGCAGATGCGCGTGCAGAACAATCGAGAGATAACCTTTAGGCATGGTCTTTTACAGGGCCTTCTTCCGTCTGGGAAGGACGGCGCGGCCGGGACGATTGCCAAGCTCCGGCTGCACCACTATCCTCTGGACCTCATGAGAACTTAGACTCTCCCCCATGCCGCCGGAGCAGCGGAAGATCTTCCAAAAAATCTCATCGGAAAAATACCACTCCGGGTCCACGGCCTCCGACACCCCAAACCGTGGAGTCTTGACTACACCGGACCTGGCCAGAACAAAAAAGCGTCCGCCGTCCCCGATAAAACCTATCTCGGCCCTCCAAAATTTGTCCGGCAGGCCGACATCGATAAACCAATTCCCCGTCGTTTCTTGAACCTGAATGTCAAAAAAACGCAGGGGCTCCGCTTCCGGGGTGCCTCCCGTCAGCTCATAGATTCTTAAAACGGTTTTTTGAACGCGGGATCCGGAAAGCTCCCAGTAGGCATAAAGCCACCAGGGGTCTTTCACGAGCAGAGTCACTTGGGTATCGCCGTAGTTCGGTGGGAGCTCAAACTCTACGGAATCAGGAGTGATATTCCTTGTGGTTTCCGATTTTTTCTGGGATTTTCTTTTAATAGATTTTCGCATAAAAGCTATTATAAACCACGGTGAGAAATGACTGAAGGCGGGTAAAACGTGCGGAGGTGCTATCGCAAATTTTTAAAAAACAAACACGCCGGCCGCTACGACGGTCGTATACCCCCCTTTTTCCACGATCGCCGACTGCGTACAATTTGTCGTTTTGACGATCTTGTCGGAAATCCTGAAGATCTCCTCTTTCTCGTCCCAGCTTTTGTCCTCATCCAGCTCAATACCCAAAGTGGAGGCGAGCATCGCCGCAGCCAAATCCTCCGCGGTGTCGCCGGCTTCTTTTTCGGTCTCGCCGTAAGCGTAATACTCGCTCAAGTACCCGTACGTATTGGAGTCCGAAGGGATCGCGCAACCGATGGACGCCGCGATCAAGCGGCGCGCCTCATTCGAGGTCGTGCGGGCCGTCACCGCGAACGTGATCATTCCCGGATAAATATACTTCTGGCCTTCGTTCCTTGAAATCAATTCGCAATTAGGCGGGAAAATACTTGAGACGTGAACAATATTGCACTTTTCTATCCCGGCGTCACGCAGCGCCAGCTCAAACGAACGCAGCTCGTGCTTGTGAGAACCGGACCCCTTCGTAAAAAACATTTTCTTGGGGACCAACAACTGCTGGCCCATGTCCAAATGATTTTGAAGCGAAGGGGCCCCGTTTTGAACGCTATTTTGCTGCACTATACCCACCTGCTGTTTCTCCCAAAAAAAATTAAATAAAATACGTAAAACTTAACACTACATTACTAATATACGTATCCCCAATTTCAAAGTCAACGTAAATGTAACGCCTCAACGTCTATCCAGAGAATTAGCCAGAAGCCGCGCAATCAAGCGATGCCCATTCTTTAGAAAGTGCATGTGGTCAAGACGCGTGTACAATCTTTCGTGCGGGTTCAACCGTTGATAATCTTTTAAACTCTGTAACAACTCCACGTAACGGCCGCCGTTTCTTTCGACGAGCTGCTGGATAAAGGGTTGGGGCATCGGATCATCAAAACCAGGAAGGATTTGTTCATTGAGTGGGTAAACAAAAAAACAAACGGGGATTTTGCTCGCTCCGCAAGCGCGTATGATCGAGCGAATGTGCCCTTCGTTCTTCATCCACATTTCAGGGCTGCGGTACTCCGGGATGTAATGGACCACGAGTTTCATGAACGAGGCGAGCGGCAAATGGTTTTGCCGGCAAAAGTCGCGCAAGGCCTGTTTCTCGGCGTCGGTAAGCCCCTTTAAATCCGCGAGTTCTCGACCGGCCCGCTCCTCTTCCTCGCGGAATCTCCCAAACGTGTAACGCGGATCCAGGGCCGGGATAACTCTGCGAAGGTATTCCAAAAAATGCGATTTAAAAAGATTCGCGTAACGTTCCCGCAGGCGGCCGCCGGATGTGTTTTTATCTTCCGCCCTGAGGTCCTGGGCATCACGGATGTAGTAATCATTGAGACACAACCCCACGAGCACCAGATCCGGCAAAAATTGAAGCGCTTTTTTTTCAAGGAGAATCGAATACTCTCTCAAACCGAAACCGGCCACGCTGAAATTCAGCACTTCGTACTTTTTCCCATCCCGCCGTTCGTTTAGAAATTTAGCCAGATAATCCGCCGTCGTTTGTCCTTGGGTCGTGTTCCCGCCGTGCGCGACCGAATCGCCGATCAGCGCGATCCTAAAAACCCTTTGCGGTTTCTCCAGTGTAGTGGAGACCCCTCTCATGCCGAACGAATTATGTGCGTAATAGTTCAAACCGGCTTCCGGGTCATACCTCCAAAATTTCGCGTTGGGCGTATTTTCATAGGGGAGACCGGCGATCGGCGTCGGGCCGGCCTGATTGGGCTGCAACCAAGCAAGGGTTTTGAAAACAATCTCGAGAAAGAGAAAACAAAATAAAACGGAGCCAAGAACCAGAAAAATCCTTTGAATCCATTCTCTCATGCGGTTATGATATCCTAAGCTTATGAGATGCGATACCTGCGGCAAAGAAGTCAAAGAAGTCCGGCGCGTGGTCGTTGACAAAGATTACGACCGCACGCTGGCCAAGCCCCTCTACAATTGCCCCGAGTGTTACCAGAAGAAAGAAGACGCGAAAGCCAAAACCAGGCAAGCCAAGCCTTAAACTAAAACTACCGGTAGATTTTCAACTGGCGGCCAAGCCCATTCGCGTGACGCGTATCGTCGCAGCGCGCATCGCTCCGCTTCCATAAGCTCTTTGTCGCTCAACGGAATCTCGCGAAAGGCTACCTTCCATTTTTTTTCAAAGCCACGCAGCACGCAGTGGATCAGCGTTTTGTTGTCGAGTTTAAAAAAAAGCGAGGATTGGTGAAGCAGTGTTCCGTCCTTGCGGCGCTGGCTGGATCCGACGACTTTTTTCTTGTGGAGCAGGAGATCGTAGCAAGACGGCGTTTCAAAACACACGCGCTCCCCGCCCCCCCGTCCCGAGGGAACCTCTTTGCAGGACGCGTAATCGATGGCCGGCAAAACTTCCGCCAGTCCCACGCGCAACGCTTCATTGATTTTGAGGTAGGAATCCTTGATTTCTCGGGGTAAAAAAGGGGTTGGCGTCTTAAGCGTCAGAGACAAAGTAAGGTCTTCGCCGTGAAACACCATGCCGCCGCCGGTGATTCTTTTCACGACCGGAATGCCCTTTTCCGCCAGGCGGCGGCGGGCGGTGATTTCATCGACATCCTGAAAATAACCGATCGAATAGGCCGGGGTTAACCAGGAATAAAACCGCAGTGTCGGAACCGCCTCGGGAAGTTTTTGCCCTTTCATCAGAATTTCATCGACAGCCATATTCAAGGCGGGTGGCCGCGGAGGATCCAGGATCAGACGGAACACCGCATGTCTTTCGAGAGCACAAGCGGCGCACATGAACTCCCTTTGGACGAAAGACCAAAGACATAGCGAAGGTTGGGCTGGCGGGCGGCGGTCACCTCATCGATGCGGCTGATGGGGGTCGTATGAGGAGCGTCCAAAACCTTTTTTGGATCCTCGTGAATCTCCTTGTCTATCGTTTCGAGCGCCCGCACAAACTCGTCCAAGGTCTCCTTGGACTCGGTTTCGGTCGGCTCGACCATCATCGCCTCATCGACGACGAGCGGAAAATAAACCGTCGGCGCGTGAATCCCAAAATCCAAAAGACGTTTGGCGATATCCAGCGCGCGCACCCCTTTTTTCTTTTGTCTCCCTGCGGACATCACAAACTCGTGCATGCAAAAACCGTCGTACGGTACTTCAAAGGTTTCCGAGAGCCGGGCCTTTAAATAATTGGCGTTCAGTATCGCGTGTTCAGCGGCAGCCCGCAGGCCCTCTTTGCCGAGCGCCTTGATATAGCCGTAGGAACGGATGATCGCGCCGAAATTGCCGTAATACGCGCGGAGCTTGCCTATCGAGTGCGGCAGATTTTTCTCCCAGCGGTAGATCTCCCCGTTCTTGGCAACACGCGGGGACGGCAAAAACGGGATCAGCTCTTTTTTCACGCCCACGGGACCGGAGCCCGGTCCGCCGGAGCCGTGAGGCACCGCAAAAGTTTTATGGAGATTCAGATGCACCACGTCAAAACCCATGTCGCCGGGCCTGCAGATTCCCAAAAGGGCGTTCATGTTGGCGCCGTCGTAATACACAAGCGCCCCGGCCTTGTGCACCAGCCCTGCGATCTCAAGGATATCCTCCTCAAAAAGGCCCAGCGTGTTGGGGTTGGTCATCATCAGGCACGCGACGGAGCCGTCCAATTTTAACCGGAGGTCCTCGACATCCACATGGCCTTTTGCGTTGGTGCGCACCTGCACCACTTCATAACCGCAAAGCGCGGCTGTCGCGGGATTGGTACCGTGGGCCGAATCGGGAATCAGGACCTTTGTCTTTTTTCTTTTTTTCGAGCGGTGATAAGCGCCGATCATCAAGATCCCGCAAAGCTCGCCGTGCGCACCGGCCGCCGGCTCCAGCGTAAACTCGTCCATGCCGGTAATCTCGGACAAATAAGATTGCATCTGGTAAAGAATTTTTAGCGCCCCCTGCACATCTTCCGCCTCCTGGTACGGATGAATCAGTGAAAATGAATCAAGCGCCGCGATCGCGTCGAGCGCCTTGGGGTTGTATTTCATCGTGCAGGAACCCAGCGGATAAAAGTTCACGTCCACGCAAAAATTTTTCTGCGACAAACGGGTGAAATGTCGGACCACATCAAGCTCCGAGAGAGATGGGAGCTCCGGCCCTTTTTGGCGACGATACTCTTTGGGCACGGCAGCCAGTATCTTTTCTTCGGACTCGCCAAGCTCCGGAAGCCAGGAGGCCTCATTCAAGGAATGTCTTTCGAACAATAGCTCGCTCACGACAATTCCACCGCCGAAACCAAACGCTCCAGATCCTGCGGCGTCCGGTTTTCGGTAACAGCAAAAAGATAGGCCGATGAGAACGCAGGATAAAATTCACCAAGATTCAGCGGCCCCAAAATCCTATTTTCGTGCAGGTCTTCTCTCAGCTTCGCGCGATCTTTATCGAGAAACAACGCAAATTCGTTAAAAAATGGTTTTTTGGAGAACGGCTTCACGCCCGAGATCCTCAGGAGCCGCTCGTAGGTCTCATGGGCGTTTCCAAGGTTAAGCAGTGCGAGCTTCCTGATGCCCTTTTTTCCTAATAGACTCAAGTAAATCGCGCCCTTCAGCGCGCACAGCGAATGGTTGGTGCAAATATTGGACGTCGCTTTCTCGCGGCGGATATGCTGTTCGCGGGCCTGCAGCGTCAGCACAAACGAGCGACGCCCCGCCTTGTCCACCGTCATGCCCGCGATGCGGCCTGGGATCTTCCTCAAAAGCGCTTCCTTCACCGTGAAAAAACCGAAATGCGGGCCGCCAAACGACACGGGATTTCCGAGCGGCTGTCCCTCCCCCACCGCGATGTCGGCGCCGTACTCTCCCGGCGGCTCCAGTATCCCGAGTGAAATCGGGTTGACGCAGGCGATGAGAAACGCGCCTGCCTTGTGCGCCATCTCGGAGATTCGGCGCGTCTCTTCGAATAGACCAAAAAAATTGGGATGCTGTATGATTACGGCAGCCACGTCGGCGTCGAGTATTCTCTCTAGGGCCGCTTCGTCGATGACTCCGCCGGTCATCGGCACTCCCACCACTTCCGCGTCAAGGCAAGAGAGGTAGGTCTTGACGACGCCTCGGTACTCCGGGTGCAGCGTATCGGGAACGAGGATTTTTTTGCGGCCGCTCGCGCGCAGGGCCAGAAGCGCGGCTTCCGCGAGACTCGACGCCCCGTCGTACATCGAAGCGTTCGAATAGTCCATCGCGGTCAACTCACAGATAAGACTCTGGTATTCATAAATGGCTTGAAGCGTGCCCTGGCTGGCCTCACCCTGATAAGGCGTGTAAGAAGTGATAAACTCGCCGCGGTGCGCCAGATGCCCGACAACCGTAGGGATAAAATGGTCGTAGTTTCCGGCGCCAAGATACGACGCGAAATGATGAAAATGTTTGTTGGCCCGTCCAAGCTCGACCATCTCGCGCATGAGATCGAGTTCTGAAATCCCCTTGGAAATTTTCCAATCAAAACACTTGAGCCGGGAAGGGATCGCCGCGGTCAACTGCTCGAAGGAAGCCGCGCCGATGGCCTTGAGCATCTCGGCCTTGTCGCGTTCGGTATTTGAAATATACTGCATCGCTTTTTTTCGAGTTTTTTAGTGGCCGGCAACGTGCTCGGAGCGGCGGTACTGAGTTTCGTCCATCAAGGCCTCAAGCTCTTTTAAATTTGAGCATTCCATTTCAAAAAGCCATCCCTCGCCGTAAGGGGCTTTGTTCACAAGCTCGGGCTTTGTTTTGAGTATTTCATTCACTCGAATCACCTTGCCTGACAGCGGCGAATAGATATCAAAAGCGGCCTTGACGGATTCGATGACCATGACGCTCTCTTTTTGCTTCACGACCCTGTCGGGTTTGGGAAGCTCGACAAAAACTACGTCGGAAATTTCTTTCTGCGCGTGATCGCTGATGCCGACCGTCGCGACCTTGCCGTTCACGCGCACCCATTCATGCGTTTCGAGATATTTCAGTCCTGAAGAATCCGCCATTTTTAACCTTTCCTATTTCCTACTTTTTATGTTGAGAGGGCACAAACGGGAGCTTTACGATCTCGGCCTTCACGGGCCTTCCGTGCACTTCGATGTCGAGAATCATCCCGCGCGCCGCGGACGCAGTTTCCACAAACCCGAGACCGATGTTGCAGCCGACGGTGGGTCCGTAAGAACCGCTGGTCACGACGCCGACCTTCCGGCCTTCTTTGAAAATGGGGTATCCTTCCCTGGCAATCGGCTTATCCAGCATTTTAAATCCGACAAGCCGCCGCTTGGGGCCGTTTTCTTTCTGCTTCAGGAGCCCGTCGCGCCCGACAAAACGGCCTTTATCAAAAGCTACCGCCCATCCGAGCCCCGCTTCCAGCGGCGTCGTGGTCTTGTCCATGTCACTGCCGTAAAGCGCGTTGCCCGCCTCCAGACGAAGCGTGTTTCTTGCTCCGAGGCCCGCGGGTAAAGCCCCCAAGGATCGTCCTTCATCTATCAGCTTGTCCCAGATTTGTCCCACGAGCGTCGGTTCCGAAAAAATTTCAAAACCGTCCTCGCCGGTGTAACCGCTGCGGGACACCCACACCGGCGACCCCGCGAAATTTTCTTCCTTGAAGTAATAATACCGCAGCTCCTTCAAACGAAAATTAAAAAGCCGCTCGAGAATCCCTTCGGCCAAAGGACCCTGCACCGCCACGCAGGCCGTCGAATCGCTGCGGTCGGCGAGCGACACGGAATCCGGCGCGTAGCGCGACAACGCATCCAAATCGCGCTCGATATTCGCGGCGTTCACGATGAGGTAATAATCTTCACGTGCGGAACGGTAAGCCAGCACATCATCCAGCGCGAAGCCACCCTCATCACAAAGTAGATTGTAAAGGATTTGGCCGTCGGCGATTTTATTCAAATCATTGGTGAGACGATGCTGGAGAAACTCGAAAGCGCCCGGCCCCTTCACCTGGACCTCGCCCAGATGCGAGACGTCAAAAATCCCGCAAGACTTGCGCGTCCACTGGTGTTCGGCGATAATCCCGGAATAATAAACGGGCATCAGCCAGCCGGCGAAATCCACCATCTTGCCGCCAAGCGCGACATGCCGGTCATAGAGCGGGGTTTTTTTAAGCGAATTTGCTTCTTGCAAAAGAGTCATCCGCGTAATCTAACATAGAATTTTTTCGAGCGCCACATGTTTCAAAAAAGCTTTTCCGAGACAGTCTTCGCCGCAGCTTTTCATAAACGGGAAAATACCGAGCGACCGCACGCTGCTGATTTTCTGAACGACCTCGGGGTTGGTCTTCTCAGGGACGGAGAGCTCGCCGCCGTTCAAACGGTTAAAAATAATGCCTCTTGGGTGAATTCCCCTGTTTTTCAAGGCCTCAATGCTCAAAAGACTGTGGTTGATCGCGCCAAGCCCAGCCCTGGAGACTAGAACCGTTTCCGCTCTAAAACGCCGGATAAGATCTATCACGAAATAATTTTCACGGATCGGCACCAAAAGTCCGCCGCAACCCTCAATAATCAAATAATCGTATTTCTTATTTTTAAAATACTCGAAAGCACTGTCGATCGCTTTCAGATCAATGCGCCTTTTCTCAAGCTTCGCCGCCACATTCGGCGAGAGCGGATGCTTTAGCGCGACAGGATTCACAAAACGAACCGGGTCGTTCGTGCCCGCGCATGCCATAAGAAAACGTCCATCTTCCAAACCGCCGCAGGAGATGGGTTTCATCACACCAATCCGAGCCCCCCGGAGTCTCATGGCCGCTGCAAGCGCCCCCGCAACCATCGTCTTCCCCACGCCCGTATCCGTACCCGCAACAAAGATGGTTTTCATGTCTTGGGCGGCGATCCCCACTCCCCTCTGGCTCCAAAGAAGCTTTTCTCGCATTGAATTCTCCGTAAAGGGCGGGGATTCTGGCATCCCAAAAGCAAATGTTTCTTTCCCCTCGCCAAAAAAGCAAAGGGCCACGTAATCTCATGGCTTTTTTGGCGTCTCCCCTTGCCCTTTACGTCACATTCAATAAGCTTGCTCGAAAAGCTTCTAATCGCCGTCGGGGAGTTGGGGATTCGCGGGACACATGGTCGAGGATCATTTCTTTGGCTTTCGTTATCGCCATTTGCGGCTTCGACGTAAGTCGCACCGGGAAGCGGCAAAACGGCAAATGTCCGAGCGCCAGCGAGTTTTTGCCGTCTTGCCGAGGGATCCCGCGACTTACGGAGAAGCCGCGCGATCAGAAAGCCAAAGAAATGAGCCGAGACCATAGTCACTTATCCGTGACCTGCTGAATACAATCTCCAATCACGCGGCAAAGTTTGCGAAGCTCTGCCGGCGTGATCGACAGCGGCGGCATCAGCACGATGACATTCCCGAGCGGCCTGATCATGACACCGTACTTTCTTGCGAGCAAAGTCACACGATATCCCCGCTTCTCCTGCATAGGGTACGGCTCTTTGGTCGCTCGGTCTCTCACAAGCTCTATCCCGACCATAAAACCCACCTGACGGACATCGCCAACATGCTCGAGCCCATTTATTTTCTTAAGTGCTTCGCCCAACAGTTTAATCTTCGGCCTTAATTTTTGAAGTGTTTTTTCTTTCTCGAAAATCTCGAGATTCGCGAGCGCGGCAGCGCAGGCCAAAGGATTTGCCGAATAGGTATGACCGTGAAAAAATGCCTTAAACTCCTCGTATTTCCCCAAAAAAGCGCTGTAAACCTGCTCGGTGGTGAGTGTCGCCGAGAGCGGCAAATACCCGCCGGTAATCCCTTTGGCTAGACAAAGAAAATCAGGTCTCACCTCTTCATGCTCGCAGGCAAACATTTTTCCGGTACGCCCGAAACCGGTAGCCACTTCATCGACAATGAGCAACACGCCGTACTTTTTAGCGAGCCGGCTCACTTGCGCCAAATAACCCCTCGGCTGTTTCAACATCCCCGCCGCGCCCTGCATCAGCGGCTCCGCGACAATCGCGCAGATACGGGAATGGTGCTTCTTTAAAACTTGCTCGACCCTCGCCGCGCAAACCTGGGCGTACCGGCTTTCACTTCCGCGGAACTCGTCTCGATAATAATACGGGGCCTTCACTTGATAGGTCTTGAATAAAAGGGGCTTAAAGATCTCGTGGAAAAGATCGATCCCGCCGAGACTCGCTGACCCCAGCGTATCGCCGTGATACGCGTTCCTCAGGTTTAAAAAGGTCTTCTTGCGGCGACGGCCCTTGAGCTGCCAGTACTGAAACGCCATTTTGACGGCCACCTCCACCGCAGCCGAACCGGAATCGGAATAAAAAACCTTGCTCAGATTCTTGGGCGCGAGCCCGATCAGTTTTCTCGCAAGCTCAACCGCCGGCACGTTGGAAAGCCCGAGAAACGTCGAATGCGCGATAAGGCCGAGCTGTTTTTTTACGGCGCGGTCTATCCTCGCGTGGCGGTGGCCGTGGACATTGCACCACAGTGACGATACGCCGTCGAGATAGCGGCGGCCTTCGGTATCCACCAGGCGGTTTCTCTCCCCTTTTTCGATCACGACCGCCGGCTGGCCGGCCTTTTCATCCCCCCACTCTTTCATCTGGGTGAATGGATGCCACACGTATTTCTTGTCCCAGCGGATGAGTCTTTTGGTCTCGGGCGTCAAATCACATTCCTCATTTTTCTGAGTACCTCGAGAAGCCGGTCGAGATCCTTCCCGGTATGCGCGGCCGTGAGGGACAAGCGG
>JAHFFL010000101.1 GCA_023247955.1 Candidatus Omnitrophota bacterium | reverse complement strand
AAAAGGGGCCTTTCCGGAACGGCGGCACCCGCACCAGGCGACCTTTTTGGCCTCGGCGATCTCCACGACAAGAGGTTTCTTGCCGGTATTTTTTCGGGCATGGCTCCCGTCGCAATAGGGCTGTGTCGCCGACTCCCCGCACGCGCACCACGCCTTCTTGCCCGGCTTTTCTTCAATAACATAAGGAAACTGCTGGATTCCGCTCATGACTTCCTCCTCACTTTTTAACCAAGAGTTTTCGAAAAAACTTTTTGCCTACTTTAAGTAGACTACCCTCTTTAACCCTGATAAGGGTTTTAGGGTCTGTAAGCTTAACATCGTCTAAGGTGACAGCTCCTTGTTGAATTAGACGGTAAGCTTCGCTTGAGGATGGGGCAGCTTTCACTTCCTTTAATAAGGTGGCCCCATCAATAGAGACGGGGACATAAGCCGTTTCGGCGTCTGTGGGATTTTCTTTATTGCTAAAGACTTTTTCGAATTCGGCGGCTTCCTTTTCTGCGGCTTGTTTTCCGTGCAAAGACTCGGTGAGCAGCGCGGCGAGCTTCACTTTAGCGTCGCGGGGGTGGAGTTTGCCGGAGACGACTTGTTTTTGGATCTCGTCGCCGTTTTCTTTGGTGAGCAAATTAAAATACATTGTCATTAGTTCGTCGGGGATGGACATGGCTTTTCCGAATACATCCTTTGAGGAATCGTTCACAGCAATAGTGTTGCCCAGAGATTTCGACATCTTCTGCGTGCCGTCCAGACCGACGAGAAGCGGCATCGTCATAACGACTTGGGGCTTCGTTTTGTATAACGACTGAATTTCGCGCCCCATCAGTAAATTAAAGAGCTGATCCGTCCCGCCCAATTCGACGTCTGCTTTAACAGCAACCGAGTCGTATCCTTGCATAATGGGATAAAACATCTCTTGCAAAGCGATCGGTTTATGGGCTTTTCTGCGTTTATCAAAATCTTCCCGCGTCAGCAGCTGGTCGACGGTAACACAGCCTGCAATGCTCAAAAAAGTTTTAAGCATCTCGGGCGTATCGAGCCACTGGCTGTTATAAACGACTTCTACTTTTGCAGGGTCTTTGTCCAGTACTTTAAACGCTTGCTCCTGGTAGGTTCTCGAGTTTGCCTCGACTTGTTCCGCAGTGAGCACCGGCCTTGTTTTGGATTGTCCGGTGGGGTCGCCGATCTTGGCGGTCGAATCGCCGATGATGAGAATGACTTTGTGGCCGAGGTCTTGGAACTCGCGGAGCTTCCTTAATAGGACGGTGTGGCCGAGGTGGATGTCGGGGGCGCTGGGGTCGAAACCCGCCTTAATGCGCAGCGGACGCTTTTCTTTCTCGGCCTGTAAAAGACGAGCTCCGAGTTCTTCTTTTGAAATGACGTCAACGGCATTTCTACAAAGAAGCTCGAGGCTGTCTTTTGGCATTGGTTTTTAGTTTTGCGGAACGCCCTTCGTGCTGAGCGCGATTTTTCTCGCGGGGAGATCAATCTTCACGATGCGCGCCTGTATCTTCTTGCCGACGGGGAAAGTCCCTTCCAGTTGCTGCGCGGACGCCAGATCCGTCTCCGAGATGTGCAGAAGGCCTTCGACGTCTTTTTCGATCTCAACAAACACGCCGAAGCTCGCAACCTTCGTCACGGTCCCCAGCACCAGTCCGCCCACCGAGAGCTTGGAAGCGATCTCTTCCCAGGGGTCGATGATCAGTTGTTTCAGGCCCAGCGAAAGCTTGTGGTTGGTCTGGTCCACCATGAGGACCACCGCTTCAACCTCTTGGCCTTTTTTCAGGACATCCTTGGGGTGATTGATCTTCCGCGTCCAGGAAATGTCCGAGATGTGAATCAGTCCGTCGATGCCTTCCTCAAGTTCCACGAACGCGCCGAAGTCAGTGAGATTACGCACCGCGCCCTTCACCTTCATGCCGACATTGTAACGGCTTTCGATCCCGACCCAGGGGTTGGATTCGGTTTGTTTGATGCCAAGTGATATCTTTTCATGCTCCTTGTCGATGTTGAGCACCATCACATCGACACCGTCGCCAACTTTAAACACATCGGCCGGATTGGAAATACGCTTGGACCAGGAGATCTCTGAAATGTGCACGAGACCTTCGATGCCGCGGGCCAGCTCCACAAACACGCCGTACGGAACGACGTTGACCACTTTGCCCTTGACCTTCGATCCGACCGGGAATTTCTGGTCGACGTCGGCCCAGGGGTTCGCGTCTTTTTGCTTGAGCCCCAGCGATACCTTCATCGTCTCTTTGTCGAACGAAAGGATTTTTACCTCGATCTTGTCGCCGACCTTCAGCATCTCCGAAGGATGGCCAATGCGCCCCCAGCTCATGTCGGTGATGTGGAGAAGCCCGTCAATGCCACCCAGATTGACGAACGCCCCGAAGTCGGTGATGTTCTTCACCACCCCTTTGCGGATCGCTCCTACCTCAAGCTCCTCGAGAAACTTCGCTTTGGATTCCTGTTTTTCCTTTTCGAGCAGATCTTTGCGCGACACAATGATGTTTTTGCGGCTGGGGTTGATCTTCACGATCTTGACCTGAACGGTCTGGCCAAGCAGTGAGTTCAGACTGCCGAAACCTTTGAGAAATGCCAAGGAGGCCGGCAAAAACGCTTCCACGCCGATGTCGATCATGAGCCCGCCCTTGACCTTGCGCGTGACCTTGCCTTCGAGCGTAGCGCCCTCTTCGACCTGCTCCACCACGCGGTCCCATCCCTGGCTCTTTTCCGCTTTCCGCTTGGAAAGCACCACGCGGCCATGCTCATTCTCGGTCTCCTCGAGCAATACTTCAATCTCGTCGCCCGGCTTGAGGGACGACAGAGAATCAAATTCGTGCGCGGGAATGATCCCTTCAGACTTGAAACCGATGTCGACGATGACTTCTTTCGCGCTGACGGCCGTGACACGGCCCTTCACCACATGCCCCTGGCCGATGCGATGAAACGTCTGCTCGTAGTCAACCGCCGGAATTTCTCCGGAGTTGCCTTCCGAATCCTCCGATAAAAATAAACGCTGTATTCCGTGTGCCATTGCTCCCCTTTTCTCCTGTTTCTGCCACCACCTTTGAGGGGCGATCGGCTCTCCCGCCTGCGATGACCGTAAAAAACGGGTGTTACGGACTATCGCGTTTTCGCAGGAAATCTTTTGACTTCCGCGCTTTCTTTTAACCGCGCGATTTCACTCATAATTTTTTGGCTGACGGCCTTGTAGGGATTGGCCTCGCCCATTAAACTTGTGTCTTCCGCCGGGATAAATCCTTCACCGTAAAAAACCTTGACCGGCTGGCGCCTAAACCACCGCGCGCCGCGCGGAAGTGCCTCATACGTTCCCTGAATATACACCGGCACTACGTAGGCATTACTTCTGGCTGCCAAAAAACCGATGCCTTCTTCGGCTTCTTTTAGACCCCCGTCCGGCGAGCGTGTCCCCTCAGGGAAAACCACCACGCAGTTACCGCTCTTGAGTGTGCGCATGAGCTGTCTGAGACTTCTAAAATCATCGTCTCTGGTTTTAATCGGCAATGCCCCTACCGAACGGAGCACCCAGCCGATAAAAAGAGCCCGGAATAAATATTCCTTGGCGAGGTAAGTGACATGCCTTTTAAGGGAGATCCCCAAAACAGGGGGATCTAAAAAACTCGCGTGGTTGGGGGCCAGCAAAACTCCGCGGCCGTCGGAAGGTAGAGGAACATTTTCCGCGCCGAAAAAGCGGAACCCAAACAATATCCGGTAAACCCTATAAAGAACGGTTCTTATAACGCCATAAACGAAATAATTTACCTGCGGCATTTCACTCGGTCCCTAAGCGGCGGTCTCTCAATGGCTTAGCCCCGATATGGGCGATAATTCTATCAACTGTTTGGTCAATTGTCAACGAGCTGGTGTCCAAGACAACAGCGTCTTTGGCCGGCTTCAGGGGACTGTTTTTGCGGGTTAGGTCCGTCCGGTCGCGTTTTAAAATGTCCCGTAAGACTTTTGCTTGGGTCACTTGCTCTCCCGCCGCGCGCAGCTCGCGATAACGGCGCAAGGCGCGCAGCTTGGGCTGGGCGTCAAAATAAAACTTAAAAGGCGCGTCGGGAAACACGACAGTCCCGATATCCCGCCCCTCCATCACGCCGCCCTGCTTTAACCCCATCACTCTTTGCTTTTTAACCATCTCCCGCCGGATCAGCGGCTCCTGGGCTATATGAAACACGTTTTTCGTCAATTCGGGCGTGCGGATGGCCTCGGTAACGTCTTGGCTATCGAGGTAAACGAGCTGGCGGACGGCGTCCCGCTCCCCTCGGGATGCCGTCCGGTAAGCCGTTCGGAATTCGATGCGAGATTTTCTTGCAATCTTCATCAGTCGTTTTTTATCCGTAAAAGGTATACCATCCTGCATGGCCTTGAGTGTGACCACCCGGTACATCGCGCCGGTGTCTATATAAGGAAGCTTGAGGCGCTTGGCGAGCGCCTTCGCCGTACTGGACTTGCCGCTGCCGGCCGGTCCGTCAATCGCGATGATCAACATTCGGAGCCAAACGGTGAGAAATCTGATTCGCCTTCCTTATATAAGCGATGACCCGCGCAAGCTGCCGGGAGCGCAACGCATTTTCAAGCCCGCGCAGGTCTTTTTGGAAATGCGCGATCGCACTCAAAAGTTCGCTCCGATTGGAAAAGAAAATGTCGGACCAAAGACGTGGATCGGATTTTGAAATGCGGGCCAAGTCGCGCAGGCTCGGATTGGACGCCTTGAGCGATCCGGGCCGGTGCGGGGAATTTTGAAAAAGCGCAAACGCCAGTACATGCGGCAAATGGCTGAACCGCGCGACCCAGGCGTCGTGCTCATGGGCGCCGATACGCACCGGCGCGCAGCCGAGCGCACGCCAAAAGGCTTTGAC
>JAHFFL010000100.1 GCA_023247955.1 Candidatus Omnitrophota bacterium | reverse complement strand
ATGCTCGGGTCCGGATTTACCGGTACCAAACCGTACAGGTACCAGTCATCGCCCGCTTTTGTAAATAGCGTGAACTTCGGGTTGTCGACCCTCGCCTTAAGCTGGCGGAAAGCCGTGCTTGTAGGGTCCGTAGGATCCAGAAGAAACGAGTCCCCGAAACTCAGAAGGTTTGCCTGAGAAATCGGGCCCTCCATTGTGGAAACGGCTATGCGCTGGTCAAGATTTGTTCCATTCGTCTGGCCCGAAGACGCGGTCCTGAAAAACCGGAGGGCCGTCAAATAAAGTGAAGCCGCCGTGATAAATACAAGCGAGACAAGCAAAAACGCGATGAGAACTTCGACCAACGTGAACCCGCGGATCTTGGGACTCACGTCGTCACCGTGATGGTGACATCTCTGTATTTTTCGGGACTGCCAACAGCCGTGACCTGCCATCCCACTTTCATCCCTTCCACGGTCTCGGGAGCATGCGTCCCGAGTGTCATAGGAGATCCCGCTGTATTCATCCGGTGTGCGCTGACAAACTCACCCAAGGATTTCAATTTTTGGTCCGTCAAACGCGCCATAAAGTTTTGCTGGTTCGAACCCTGGGTCATCCGCCCCATGTTCAGAAGCGCCAGAAGAAGCCCCACCCCGACGGTCGCAAGTAAAATCATCGCGACCAGGACCTCGATCATCGTAAAACCCCGTCGGGGAAACTTCAATTTTTCCTCCTCTAGTAGTTCCCGGTTCCGTTCGGAAAATCATCGGTTCTTGCCGGCGTAGCGGCAGGGGCACGATTAATAAAAAAGGTTTTCGTGCTTCCTGCCCGTCGCGGAGCCCGGGAAGCCGTAGCTCGGTAAGAGATAGCGGTGGAAACAATGGTGATGGCATAATTGGGATCGCTGATGTCGGTGTTCAGTCCCGTGTTGATTGCGGCGGCTCCGGTAGCCGTCCCCACGGGATTCGGCCAAAACCGGTTGCTATTGTGGAGGTAAAAAACACGCTCGGCGGCGTCAATAATCTCGAGATTGACCTTGGCCTCGTTGGCCCTAGTCACTTCGAGTGTTCTCTGAAAGCCCGGTATCGCAAGCGCCGCGACAGCCGCCAAAACCACAGCGACTATCAAGATCTCTGTTAATGTGAACCCGCGCTTTTTTGAGGCGCGTGCTGAACTCATTCTCAAACCTCCAAACGTTTACGACTCGGCCGCAGGAGCCGTAGCCGTGGTGGTTACCAAGGAATAGTGAATTACCCCGTCCTCTGTAATCTGAATCATATCATGCGCCCTGTTGCCAACGCCTGCTAAACGCACAAAGTCCCTATCGTTCCTGAGGGCCGTGACAACAAAGCCATTTGTGGCTGCGCTGATCGGTGGGGTCGGCTGATTCGTGCCAGTGCTTGCAGACACGGCACCCGAGACAATCGTGTAGTTGTAATGACGATGCACCCCTCCCGGTCTTTCATTGGGATCAAAATCCAGGGCGCTAAAATTCGTACCAGTAGTGATGGTTGGGAACGTATCCCCATGTAAAGCCGCGTCCCTAAGTAGCGAGTCTCGTGTTGCCGCAAGCGCTTGCAACGCTTCCTGCCGGCGAGACCTCTCGATGGTAGAAATATACCCCGGAATGGCCAGCGTCGCCAAAACAGCAAGCACAACAAGAACTATTAAGATTTCAATAAGTGTAAAACCTTTGCGATTTCTGTTCATTGTTTTCTTCCCCTCCCTTATGTCTATACCCATTTGCCCCATTACATCCCCACCTTTAAAAAGCTGGCACAACCCTCACTATCTCTTACCTCTACTGTAAGTATATACTCCTTTTATTAAAATTCAATACCAATATGAGCCAGCCGCTAAAATTTAGCTCTGTTTCCTTTACTGCACAATATTAGCTAAGTTAAATATAGGCAAGAACATACTAACGACCAGACTCCCAATGACCACCCCCACCACAATGATGATAGCTGGTTCTATTAAGGCCCCGATGCGCGTGACGGACGTATCGACGCGCGTCTCGTGATGCTTTCCCGCTTTTTCGAGCATTGCGGCAAGTTTACCGCTTTCCTCACCTATTGCGATCATCTCCGCCAACATGTGTGAAAAATAAGGATTTTTGGAAAACGACGCCCCTAGACTTTTCCCCTGTTGAACCTCTGCAATGATCTTGCGCAAGGCCTCCCCATAAACCACGTTGCCCGACACTCTCGCGGTGATGTCCAGCGTCTTTAAAAGATTCAGCCCCCCTTCCAAAAGCGTCGAGAGAATCAGCGCAATCCGGACATGAATCACGTCCCGGACCATTTCACCGATCACCGGGATACCTAAAATCCACTGATCAAACCACGCGCGGCCGCGCGGGGTTTTGAGAAGCGCACGAAAGAGGTAAACACAGAGAGCTGCCGCGACCACCCAAAGAATAAAAAACCTCTGAAGTCCCGCGCTGATCCCGAGCACGATGCGCGTAAAAAGAGGCAGTTTGGCGTTAAAGGTAGCGTACACCCTTGAGAAAATTGGAATAAGGGCGAGCATAAACACCAAGACGGCCGTGACCGCGACGCTCACGATAACGCAGGGGTAAAACATCGCGGAGATGATTTTTCGTTTGAAACCAATGGTGGCCTCAAGACTTTTTCCCAGCTGGTTCAGCACCCGCGTGAGATTTCCGCTTTCCTCTCCCGCTTCGACTACCGGCGCCCAAAATACCGGAAAAATACCGGGCCGCTTGGCTATCGTGTGATGAAAAGTAGCGCCGCTCTTGATATCGGCCCGCATCCCGGCGATAACTTGCGAGAAGCGGGCGCTGTCGGTTTGCTCCGCCAGAATCTCAAGCACGCGTAAAAGCGGTATTCCCGATTCCAAGAGGATAGAAAGCTGCTGTATAAAAAAAAGAAGGTCCGTGGATTTGATGCGGCGATGGCGCCTTTTTCTCGAAGCAGAAATGGCGGCGGCCGGTACGGCGCCTTTTTCAGAAATACGCGTGATGAAGAGGCCTCGTCCTTGCAGGATGGAGACCGCGAGGGGTTCTTCCGCGGCCTCAAGCTCCCCTTTGACAAGCTCTCCTTTTTCAGTCCTTGCGCTGTAGAGAAAAAGGGGCATTGCGGTTATTCTTCGGCAAGTGTGACGCGGGTGACTTCATCGAGCGAAGTAATGCCTGCCAATACCTTTTGGTACCCGTTCTCTTCAAGAGACGACAGCCCCGCCTTCCGGGCTTCCATGCGGATCAGCGTCGTCGAGGCCTTCTGGGTGATGAGCTCCTGGAGTCGCTCGTTAATCACCATCATTTCGTGAATGGAGGTACGGCCGAGATACCCCGTCTTCGCGCATTCCTCACAGCCTTTCGCGCGGTACAAGGTCTCTTTGTTCCACACCAAACGCTTCGGAAAATGGTTGGGGTTGGGTTTATACGACTCCTTGCATTTGGGGCAGAGCCGGCGCACCAAGCGCTGGGCCATGATCAGGAGAAGCGAGGAGGAAACGAGAAACGGCTCAACGCCGATATCGATGAGCCGGTTGATCGAAGACGGGGCGTCGTTGGTATGCAGCGTGCTGAATACCAAATGTCCGGTGAGCGCCGCGCGAATGCAAATCTGGGCCGTTTCCGCGTCGCGGGTTTCTCCGACGAGGATGATATCGGGATCCTGCCTTAAAAAAGCCCTTAAGCCATGGGAAAAATCGAGGCCTATGGCGGGCTTTGCCTGCACCTGATTGACCCCCGGCATCTTGTATTCCACGGGGTCCTCGATTGTGATAATATTTTTGTCGAGCGTATTCAGCTCGTTCAGCGCCGCGTACAGCGTGGTGGTCTTCCCGCTGCCGGTGGGCCCCGTGATAAGAATCATGCCGTAGGGTTTATGGATGATATTCCGGTAAATTTCAAGCTGGGCGGGCTCAAAACCCAAGCTTTCCAGATTCAGCGGTACCGCGGAGCGATCGAGAATGCGCAGGACCATCTTCTCGCCGTAAATCGTCGGAATCGTCGACACGCGAAAATCGATCAGCCGGTTCTCGATGCTCGCGTTGAAAGTGCCGTCCTGTGGAAGCCGTTTTTCGGCGATGTCCATTTTCGACAAAATCTTGAGCCGTGAAATCAAAGGCAGATACATCGGCCGGCTCGGCGGCGAAATCTCATGGAGTACGCCGTCGATGCGGAAACGGATCGTGAACGTGTCGGGCTTTGGCTCGATGTGGATGTCGCTCGCCCTGGTCTTGATCGCCTGACGGATCAGAAGATCGGCCAGTTGTATCACCGGCGCCTCGGCGGCCTTTTCGACGATATCCAGCGACAAGCGCTCTTCGGCCTTGGCGTCTTCGAAGTCCTCCCCCGCCGCCGTATAAGAGGCCTCAATCGCGGTTTTCAGCATCCCCCCTTCGCCGTACAGTTTGGTGAGCCCCTCGTCGATGTCCTTCATCGTCGCGATCACGCGGCGGATATGGCAACCGCTCATCTTTCGGAGGTTATCAATCAACACAAGATCCGTCGGATCGGCAAAAGCCACGGTCAATGTGTTTGCGTGGCGGCTCAGCGGCAAAACACGGTGTTTGTGCGCGAATTCTTCTGGAATAAGCTTAGCGAGCGAGAGTTCAGGAGAGGAGCCGAGAAGGCCCGATTCCTTGGTCGCGCAAGGAATGCCGAGCTGCTTGCTTAAGGTCTTTACGATATCTTCTTCGGAAATAATGCCGGATTTGACAAGGACTTCGCCGAGAAAACCACCGGGGATTTTTTTCTGTGCTTCAACGGCTTTTGCGAGCTCGGCCGGGGTGAGAAGACCTTCTTTTAGGAGGATTTCCCCAAGTTTGAGATACGGTTTGGCCATCGAAGGGTCGAGGGCTACTCTCTTGCGCTTCTGGGGCTGGCGTTGTTCAGGGCCCTATTCATCTCGCTTTCCACCAGCGGTCCGACACGGCCTTTTTTTCGGGGAGAATAAACTTGCTGGCGATCGCGCTCCAATGTCTCGTAGGGACTCAGCATCATGTCCAT
>JAHFFL010000099.1 GCA_023247955.1 Candidatus Omnitrophota bacterium | reverse complement strand
ACGAGGCCGACGACCTGATCGGGACGCTCGCCAGGAAGCTGGAGAAAGACGGGCATGAAGTCCTGATCGTGACCGGGGACAAAGACGCGCTGCAGCTCGTAAGCAAGAAAGTCAAAGTGTTGAACCCTCAAAAGGACAATCTTATTCTGGGCGAAGCCGCGGTCAAAGAACGCTATGGCGTCAAACCCTCGCATGTCGTCGAGATCATGGCGTTGATGGGGGACGCGTCGGACAACATTCCGGGCGTCCTGGGGATAGGCGAGAAGACGGCCGTGAAGCTTATCGCCGAATTTGGAACGATGGAGGGAGTGCTTCAAAATATTTCCGCCGTCAAGGGCGATAAGCTCCGCGAGAATCTCGAAAAATACAAGGAAGATGCGAGATTGTCCCGTGAGCTGGCGACGATTGACTGCGCAGTGCCGGTGGAGGTGGACGCGGAGAAGCTCAAGCTTCGGGCGCCCGACGCCGAAGCGTTGGCCCGTTTGTACCGTTCGTTGGAATTCAGGAGCCTGCTTAAAAACATCCCGCATGCCGAAGAAAAAAACGCGGACGACGAGCGGCTAAAATACTCGCTGGTCCAGGACAAGCCCTCGTTCGAGGCCCTCCGGGCGAAGCTCGCGAAAGAAAAAGAGTGGGCGTTTGATTTTGAGACGACGAGCACGGACCCTTTGGAGGCCGAACCGGTGGGGATTTCATTTTCTTTTAAGGAGCGTGAGGCCGCTTACGTGGCGTTTGGCAAGACACTCTCCGCCAAGGCGTGTCTCGGCGCCCTGCGCCCGCTTTTTGAAGACAAAGAAATAAAAAAGATAGGCCAAAACCTCAAGTACGAAATCCTCGTGCTCAAAAATTTCGGCATCGCTCTCGAAGGCGTCGGCTTCGACACGATGGTGGCCTCGTATTGCCTCAACACCGCCAAGCCCAACCATAATCTCGACGACATCGCGGCCGAACATCTCGGGATACGCATCACCTCGATCAAAGAGCTGATCGGCAGCGGCAAGAACCGGATTTCGATGAAAGACGTGGAGCTCGACAAGGTGTACCGTTACGGCTGCCAGGACAGCGACGTCACTTTCCGGCTTTCGAAGGTGCTCGCAAGGAAGCTCGTTGAAAAAGATCTGTGGGGACTTTTTGAGGAGATTGAGATGCCGTTGGTCTCGATCCTCGCCGAAATGGAAAACGCCGGGATTGCGATAGACAAGAAACTGCTGGCCGAATATTCCGCCGAGATGGAAAAAGAGCTTCACGCGCTCACGCGCAAAATCTACAAGGCCGCCGGCGCCGAATTCAACATCAACTCGCCAAAACAACTGGCTGAGATTTTATTTGAAAAGTTGGGCCTTCCTATGGTAAAAAGAACCAAGACTGGCGCCTCCACGGACGTTGAGGTCTTGCTTGAGCTCTCCGAGTCTCATCCTCTTCCGAAGGAATTATTAAAATACAGGGAACTTTCAAAGCTGAAAAGCACGTATGTGGACGCGCTTCCGCTTTTGGTGAATTCCAAGACAAACCGCGTGCATACCTCCTTTAACCAGACGGTGACGGCGACCGGGAGGTTGTCTTCCAGCGACCCCAACGTGCAGAATATTCCCGTGCGCACCGAAGAGGGGCGGAAGATCCGCAGGGCGTTTATCGCCGGTTCCAAAGACACGCTGTTGGTTTCGGCCGACTATTCGCAGATCGAGCTCAGGGTGCTTGCGCATCTCTCGGAAGACGAGAACCTGATCCGGGCGTTTCAGGAAGGCACGGACATCCACCGTTATACCGCGAGCCTGATTTTCAATGTCCCGACGGCCCAGGTGACGGACACGATGAGGAATTCCGCGAAGACCGTGAATTTCGGCATTCTGTACGGCATGGGCGCATTCAGTCTTGCCAAGGGGTTGGGGATCTCGAACGAAGCGGCCAAGGACTTCATCCACGCGTACTTTGACCGTTATCCCCGCGTGAAGGCCTACTTGGACGGGACGCTGGAGAAGGCGCGCAAAGACGGTTTTGTTTCCACGGTCTTCAAACGGCGCCGCATCATCCCCGAGATTTTGTCGAAAGACAACCGGTACAAAAGTTTTGCCGAACGCACGGCGATCAACGCGCCGATACAGGGGACGGCCAGCGATATCATTAAGATCGCGATGCGGCGCATTTGGTCCGAGATGCTTCAAAAAAAATCCCGGGCCAAGATGCTCCTTCAGGTGCATGATGAGCTTTTATTTGAAGTGCCCAAGCGCGAGCTTGATGGGTTGGTGTCGCTTGTCCGGCGTGAAATGGAAGCAGCGGTGTCGTTCAAGGTGCCGATGAGCGTCTCCGTCAAATGCGGCCTGAACTGGCTGGACATGGAAGAGGTCGCCTGATCCCCGATGGTTTCTATTAAAGCACTGTTTTGTGCGAGTGAGATCGCGCCATTTGCCAAGACTGGGGGACTTGCCGATGTTGCGGGGTCCCTGCCGTTGGAACTCGCGAAACTGGGCGTGCAGGTCCGACTCGTCATGCCGCGGTACCGCGGGGTCCCGTTTTCCAAAAAGCGTCTTGCGAAAAACGTCGAGATCCGCTGCGTGGAGCACGAGGCCTATTTTAACCGCAGCGGGCTTTATGGGCACGGCAAGGGAGATTATCCCGACAACCTCGAGCGGTTTTCGTATTTCTGCGGACAGGCGCTGCTCGAGGCCAAGGCCGACGGTTTTCGGCCGGATATCGTTCATGCGCATGACTGGCAGACGGCCTTGCTGCCGGTACTGCTGAAGACAAAATTTTTGCCGGACCCGTTCTTTAAAAAAACAAAATCGGTTTTGACGATTCATAATTTGGCCTACCAGGGCCATTTTCCGGCGCATCAATTCGGGGAACTGGATCTGGATGGGGGCCTGTTCTCGGTGGGCGCGTTTGAATTTTACGGCAAGATCAATTTGCTCAAGGCCGGCATTATCTTCGCGGATCGCCTGAACACCGTGAGTCCGACCTACGCGGAAGAGGCGGAGACCAAAGAATACGGTTTCGGACTGGAAGGCGTCGTGAAGAACCGCCGCGCGGTGTTCAAGGGGATTTTAAACGGCATTGACACGCTGTTGTGGAATCCGGTCACGGACCGGCATATTGCCAAGCGTTTCTCGGCGTCCAACCCGTCCGGTAAGGCCGGATGCAAGGCGGTGCTGCAAAAAACCTATGGCCTTAAGCCGGATCCCGAAGTCCCTGTTTTCAGTTTTGTTTCGCGACTCGCGGAGCAGAAAGGCGTGGATATTCTCGCGGAAGCGGCGGATGAGCTTCTTTCGAAAAAGATCCAACTCGTGATTCTCGGCGAGGGAGACGCGGTGTACCACACGCGCTTTAAGAACATCGGTGCCCGACACCCCGGAAATAGCAAGGTCATTTTGGGTTTTGATCCGCACAGGGCCCACGAGATTTACGCGGGCGCCGATTTTTTCCTGATGCCGTCGCTTTTCGAGCCCTGCGGCCTCGGACAGTTGATCAGTTTCCGCTACGGCACGCTGCCGGTGGCGCGCGCGACGGGGGGACTCATGGATACCGTCGTAGACTACGGGGCGGACAGCCGGCGCGGCAACGGTTTTGTTTTTCAAGACCGAAGCGCTGCCGCGCTTCTTAAGGCCGTCGACCGCGCGCGGGCCGCTTACGAAGACCGGCAGTTGATGCGGCGGCTAAGGGCGCGGGCGATGAAGCTGGATTTTTCATGGGCCAAAAGCGCCAGGGAATACCTGGAGTTTTATAAGGAGGCGGTTCGCTCATGATTGTCATCGGGCTCACCGGCAGTTTCGCTTCGGGAAAGACGCAGGCCGCGGCCTTTTTCAAGAAACACGGAGCCCGGGTCTTTGACGCCGATGTGGCGGCACGCAAGGCATTGCGGCGAGGCACGGCCGCGTACCGGGCGGTGCTCAAGATTTTCGGTCGGGATTTTTTAAGGCCGGACGGTGAGCTCGACAGGCAGAAACTCGCGCGACATGTCTTCAGCCGCCCCGAGGATTTAAAAAAACTGAATATCCTGATCCACCCGGGAGTGATCGTCGAAAGTCTGAAGAGGATCGAGCGCGCCCGCCGCCGCGACGGCGTGCTTGTGCTTGACGCGCCGCTTCTGTTTGAGGCGAAGATGGAAGGTCTCGCGGATTATACCGTCGTCGTGCGTGCGCGCGCCGAGCGGATCTTCGAGCGCGCCGCAAAAAAAGGCGTCGGTCGGGAATTGGCTAAAAAGATATTATCCAGCCAATGGCCGATCGCAAAGAAAGCCAAGCGCGCGGATTTTGTGATAGACAACAACGGCTCGCCCCGCCAGCTCGAAGAAAAAGTTTTGGGGATTTTAAACACCATTCACAACCAAGGAGGAAACACCCGCAATGGACATTGATTTAGCCAAACTCAAAAAGATGAAAATGCAGGAGCTGAACAACTTGGCCCATCAGCTCAAGGTCAACGGCGTCAGCGGTCTCAAGAAGCAGGATTTGATTTTCAAGATCCTGCAGGCCCAGCCCGAGAAGGACGGCGGCGTGATGACCGGGGAGGGCGTGCTGGAAGTGCTCCAGGACGGGTTTGGTTTTCTTCGCTCTCCGAATTACAACTACCTGCCTTGTCCGGACGACATTTATGTGTCGCCGTCCCAGATCCGTAAATTCAATCTGCGCACCGGCGATACGGTTTCCGGGCAGATCCGCCCACCGAAAGAAGGAGAGCGGTATTTCGCGATGCTGATGGTCGGGAAGGTCAATTATGAGACCCCCGAAGAGGGCAAGGAAAAAATACTGTTCGACGACCTGACGCCGCTTTATCCGCGGGAGAAATGGCAGCTTGAGAATTCCCCCGATGAGGTCTCGACGCGCATCCTGGATCTCCTGGCGCCCATCGGCAAGGGGCAGCGCGGTCTGATCGTCGCGCCGCCTTACAGCGGAAAGACCGTGCTGCTTCAGAAGGTGGCCAACAGCATCACGACGAACCACCCCGACGCGATCCTGATCGTCCTTCTGATCGACGAGCGCCCCGAAGAGGTGACCGATATGCAGCGCTCGGTCAAGGGCGAGGTCATCAGCTCGACGTTTGACGAACCGGCCGAACGCCACGTGCAAGTCGCCGAGATGGTGCTCGAAAAGGCC
>JAHFFL010000098.1 GCA_023247955.1 Candidatus Omnitrophota bacterium | reverse complement strand
GCATGCCGCCGCGCTCGAGGCCGCTCTGCTTTGGTCGTACCGCGTCATGACGGACCCGGTCAATTTTATTATTGCCGCGGTTGCCACTGAACGCGGGGCCACACTTCACGATGAGAGTTATTCCCCATTTGAGTCTATTCCCGATTTTCTGCTTGGCTCGGAAGGCCGGGAGGGCGCGTTTAGCGGTATCCCAGTTGCGGAGGATTTGATGGCCAGGGTTTTGGTGAGGGAGAACTGGGAGCCGTTTTACGCGCCTTGGGGCATCGCGCTCCGAAAACCGTTTCATCTGGCGAGGCGTATTCGCGATGAGGTGCCGCTGAGAATTTTCCCTGACCCCATTCTTATGCTTGGCCTTGCTCATCGGGTTTTAAAACTTGAGGAGGATTTGAACGGTTTTGATTTGACGCTGAAAGAACTGCGCGATAGCACCTTTCAACGAATGGATCCCCGGTACGTGGCCCAAATCGTTTATACGCTATGGAGTCCATTTCAAACATTTTTCCCGACTCTTGGCGTCAAAGTCAGCTCTTACAGACAAGCCCATTATGGGGGCGCTCATTTTTCGTTCTCTCCTGTTCTCGGCGCGCGGGCAGCCACGCGGCGGCCGGATTTGGGGCGGTGGTTGGCGGGCCGCGCAGGAATTCCCAGCGAGGAAAGACAAGCGGGCGTACGGGAGGCATCCGGAAATTCCGCTGGGTCGGAAACGGGTGAGGAAACCCTAAGATTTCATGACGAACGCTCAAAAAGGCAGTTTTGCTGGTCTCACATCATGGAGGCAAAAAAGGCGACTGAGCAGGGAATCGTTTTTTCTAAGAGCGGCAATTTGAAAGAATCCGAAGCTTCTTTTCGCGAGGCCAACGAAGAGTATGAACAGGTTCTGGCTATGGATGACGGTGTCTATGCGATGATCGCGCATTTTGGGCTTGGAGAAGTTGGCCGATACCGTTGGGTAGGCAGCGCCGGGCAAGCGGACGTCGAGACAGTCATCGGTGAGTTTAGGACTGCCGCGGATATGATTCCGCGGCTTCGATCGCAAGCCCAAAACCTGCGTCAAAACTGGCTTTCCGGAATATTGGCCAAGTTCGATCCCAAAATCAGCTATGCTTTTGGAATATTTCTCGCCGAGACGAGTTTGAGCAAAAAAACGCCGGGCGAAATCCGGAGAAGAGTGGAAAACGAAGAAAGGTTCGCTGAAGCCGTAGGAATACTCCGCCGGTTGAACACCCAAACAGCCCTGATCAATCTGGTTTATTTTTATCAGATTACCGGAAAGGACAGTGAAGCGATCGATCTTTTAAGCCCCGACAGTGGCAGGACGCTGCGTCCTATGTTTTCTGGAAATATCCAAGCCAGGATTCGTCTGGCGTGGTGTCTCATAGATCGTCCGGAGCTTGGTCTGCGCCACCTGACGCAGCACAGTATCGGCTACTGGCTATCAAGGAAAGAAAAACCGGTTTCCAAATTAGAAGACCTTAGAATCCCGAACCCATTTTATATTCTCCTTTCTAGGACCCTCTTCAGGCGTTTGAGTATCGCTGAGGAATTTTTGAAAAAGGGAAGACTTGATGCTTGCAGGAGAGTTTTAGATGACGTTTTTGTCCTCGTGCAGGGCAGGTTTTGTGCGCTGCTTGCTCACGCCCAGTTTTCTGCGCTTCTGCTTGTCACGGGCTCTTTTGGGCAGGCGGTGCGAGAACTTGAGGAGTGTACAGGGCTAGCCGAACATTTTCATCTTGAGCGATCCGCCAAGGAAACCGAAAAAAGCGTCAAAGTCGCCCTGGAATTTGTTTTTTCAAAACTCCACGTTTTTCTAAACGAAGTTTATGCGCCGCAGCTGCGTGTAGCGTTTCTCAGATTGACAACCTCGGGAGAATTTGCCGACGCCTACGCGTTAATCGAGGCTTTTATAAGAGCCGGTTCTTTATTGGGCGAAGATTACGGCGCACTCGAACACGATGGAATGACACTCGGTCAGCACAGAAGCGAATTGCGGAGATATACCGCTCATTCCGGCGCGCGGAATGCGGTGGAGCTGTCAGATTTGCGGACCGACTTCCGGACTACCCTGGGAGAAGACCGGGATTTTCTGAAAAAGGCCAGGCGATTATTTCGGAAGGGAGAAAAAGGTGCTCTGTTGCGGTCGGCGCTTGAGTATTTTAAAATCCCGATTCGCCGTATCCCGGGTTTGGATACGTCGCTTATCAAGATAGAACGTGAAGAACGGGGTAGGAAGGGGTTGTCTTCTAGAAGAATGGCTTTGGTTTTTGAGGAACTGAAAAAGACGCCTCGTGCTGGGAATAAACCGGTGTTCAACCGTTTGAAAGCTCTCTTAAGAAAATCATTCGGGAAACCGTTTCAGCGATACAGTGCGCCTGCGCTCAGACGGCGAGTTCGAATTTTGAGCGACTCGAAACAAGGAGAAAAGTTGTTGCGGCTTCTCTTGGACCAGGTGGGCGTGAGTTTGAGCAAAGCCGGTTTGGATACCGTGTTGCAACAGTTGGAAAAGCAAAAAAGAAGGACACTGCCTCAGCATCTTCTGGAGTCTGTTATCCAATTACTGAAAGAAAAATATGCGGAAGACGGACGTTTGGATCCCCAATGGCTTGAGAAAGAAGTGCGGAAGGCGTTTGATCGGCCGGTGGTCCGGAAGGAGAGACGCCGGGAAGCCGATATTCCGCTCGAAGGTGTTGGTCGGTGGTATGCCGACACGGCGAGAAATGGGAATTCTGCAGGGCCCGAAACGATTACCCGGTTGGTGAACAGAATCGTCAGGGAACTGCGCCCGGCATCCCGTATTTATGAACTTGATTTGATCAGCAGCGCTTGCATGATCGCGGTTGAGGCGATGAAGGCGTGGAATGTCCTTATGGGTGTGCCTCTGAATACTTACGTCGAGCGGGAGATACGCAACCGTCTTATTGTTGAAGCGTTGACGATGATTTGCCCCGTTGTCCCCATCCATTTACAACCCTACGGCTGGGCGACGTCCGAAGAGGATTACCGGCAGCATGTGATGGAAAATGCCGCGTGGGTGGATTTTAAATTTCCCGAAGAGGATATCCCATTCCCGAGAAAAAAAACCGTTTTACCCGATCCTCCCGCGGTCCCTTTCGAGAAAATAATACTGGCGGGAAACGCATTACGAGAAAGAGGTATTGCCAATCCTTCTCAAACAGATTTGGCCAAGGAGCTTGGGATGGGCGTCCCTGCCCTGTCCCGCGCCAAACGGGACCCCGCGACCCGTTTGGCCGTGGATCTGGTTTTGCCGCTGGATCCACCGCAAAGAATCTTGAACGCTCTTGCGGCTTATGCGAGAGAAGGGGAGACACTGGTCACCAATGAGATGCTTAGAGCCCGCTCAAGGGTCTCGCCCAGGTATTATCAAAAACTTACCGGCCCAAAGAGTCCTCGGCGGGATGTAAGAGACGCGGTGTGGGCGTTTGGCCTCAGCGAGGAATCGGACCTGAAAATCAAGCGCGCAGCGGTCGGCATGCTGGCCAAAAATCTTCCGGTGAGAAACAGAGTGTTGGCGGTGGAGCTGAATATGGAGGAGTCCTATGTTTCCCGGAGAAGAAGACAAAATCCGCGTCTCGACGCTTTTTTGAAAAAGGCGGCGGTGTTTAACCGGTGGGACATGCGGCTGATGCAAACTCTCGCGCGGCTTGATTTGGAACCGACGGATAGGAAAATCACGATAGGGGTTATTCTGAAGGAATCCAGGTTATCCGAAGGCGGTTTGTTCAAGAGACGGATAAAAAATCCGGAGCTGGAGAAGTCACTCGCGTATTTTCTTGTCGCCAGGGCCGTGGGATGCAAATGGAAAGAAATAACGGACCAGCGCATGGCCGCGTTTCCGGTGAATCTTCGGGTGACTTTAGAGGCCTATTATCGCCGCACGGAGCCGTGCAGCCAAGTTGAGGCGGTTTCCAGGGATTTGGCGCGAGCCGGTTACTTGCCCGAAGGCAGAAAACTCAGTTGGGGGGAAATTGAAATATTGCGTGATCAGGCCTTGAGATATTTAAAAAAGACCTTGCATGAAAACGCGGATATTCCCAAGGGCGCCCGGCGGGCGGCGAGCAAGAATGAGATAGGAACGAGAAAAGCCACAGAGATGAAGTTGGCTGAAAACAGGCGGCCGGATTTGGGGCGGTGGTTGGCCGGACGTCCGGAGACTCCCGAGTGGGATTTTACGGGATGGAGCGTGCGGCGGCGCATGGTGGCGGGCCCGGCCGTGATTTTTATGGCGAGTGTGGCTTTGTGCGCGAGCGTTTATTTTTGGAAAGTGGGACTTGTGTATGTGGTTGCGACGAGCATCGCTTCATGGGCGATTACGGACTTCGCCGGGCAGTATTTTACGCATTTCCGCGTGGACAAACATCAACTGATCTGGGTATCGGCGCTGTTGGGCCCTCTCGTCGGTTTCGTCATGGATAGAGCGTATGGATCGATGCACACACATGCCGTTGCGTGGCCGTGGCGGTGGGCCGTGGTCACCCTGATTTCCGTGGCTTGCATCCCGGCTTATCTGGCGCTTCTGGCCGCGATCCATCGCTGGATCCCGACCGAAAAACCTTCCTCACGCGCCGATGAATTTGCCTGGCCTCCTCTTTTAAAAAAATTGAAAGACGGCTTGCGCTGGCCGTTGCGTCTCCATGTGGTGCGGCATTTTTTCATTCAGGCCTGGCCGTTTCATTTTGCCGCGCCTCTTTTTCCTTTTGTATTGAAGCTGCGCGAATTGTCCCCAACCACCCAAGTTCTCGTGGCTTTGGGGACCGGGAACCTTGTCGGTTTCTTTATCGGCTATTTGGCGAACAGGAAGAAAATGCCGGTCCCGTCGAAATTTTACGTGGTGGATCAGTACGGAAAATCCACAGAGCTGAATTTGGACCCTGTGGATAAAGAGGTTGCCGCCGGGCGCAGACCGAATACGCAAAACGGGATGCTTGTGATGAATTATTTGATCCGGATTTCGGGGACGACCGCATTCCATGCTTTCACTGCCCATTTGGTGAAGTCCAGCGGAGTGTGGGAGCTCCAAGAAGAGGTGGTTTTTGAAAATGCTGTACCGAAAAACCGGCGACCCGCGATTTCTGATC
>JAHFFL010000002.1 GCA_023247955.1 Candidatus Omnitrophota bacterium | reverse complement strand
CCCGTTTGTAGGCCACTCCGAGCACCAGAATCTCGGCATTTTTAAGCGAATGCTGTTTCAAATTCAAAAGGTAAGCGACGCGCTCGACAACATGGACCGGCATTTCCTGGTTCACCAGAGCCGCCAGATCAATCATTCGTGCCGTGAAGCCGTGCAGGCGGGATGTCCACGAGAGATAAAGCGGGTCTATCGGAAGACAGTGCCCCCCTATCCCCGGACCCGGATAAAACGCCATAAAACCAAACGGCTTGGTCTTGGCCGCGCCGATCACTTCCCAAATGTCCACGCCGAGCCGGTGGCACATCAGAGCGATTTCGTTGATGAGCCCGACATTGACGCTGCGAAACGTGTTTTCCAAAAGCTTGGTCATCTCGGCGGTCCTTGCGGAAGACACGGGAACCACGCGGCGCATCACGCTCCCATACAGCGTCTTTGCGGCCAGACTGGACGCCGGTCCGATTCCGCCTACCACTTTCGGGATCGAGGTAATCGGATACTTTTTATTACCGGGATCCACTCGCTCGGGGGAAAACGCCAAAAAGAAATCCTTCTCCACGCTCAAACCCGATTTCTGCAAAAGCGGCATCATGACCTCCTCGGTAGTGCCGGGATAGGTGGTGCTCTCCAGGACCACGAGCTGCCCTTTCTTCAAGTGGCGCAAAATGGATTTTGTCGCCTGCACGACAAATGAGATGTCAGGCTCCTTGGTCTTGCTCAAAGGCGTCGGAACGCAGATAATCACGACATCCGAGGAGGAAACCGGCGCGTAGTGAAAGCTCGCTTTGAAACGACGGCGGCGCAAGGCCGCACGCAAGTCGGCTTGGCGAACATCCAAGACATAAGACTTACCCATCATAAGCGAGGTGATTTTTCGGCGGTCAATGTCAATCCCGGTGACCTTAAAACCTTTCTTAGCAAAAGCGATCGCAAGCGGCAGGCCGACATAACCGAGCCCCACGACCGCTATCTGCGCCCGTTTTGTCCGTATCTGGTGGCAAAGCTTGTTAAGGGGCAACTTCTTTCCTCCAATAATTCAAAAGATCGGCCAACGTGGTTTCCAAGTCAATCACAGGCCTCCAGCTGGTACGGGCCATGAATTTTTTCGGATCACCCACGACCCGCAGTGGTTCTTTCAACCTGAGTCTCGAAGAATCCTGCGCGACTTTTACTTTCACGAAACAGGCCCTCACATAAAATTCGACAATGCGGCGAAGCTCAAGCCCCTCACCACTACAAATGTTGTAGGCTTCTCCGGACTCCCCTTTTTCCAGCGCCAACCAATAGGCCCGTACTATATCACGCACGTCCGTAAAATCCCTAATCAGCTTGAGATTTCCCACTCGCAGCACCGGTTTTTGTTTTCCCGCTTCAATCCGCGCGATTTGTTTGGCAAAGTTGCTGGCCACAAAACCCGCATCCTGACGCGGACCCGTATGGGGAAAAGCCCGCGTGACAACTACCGGAAACTGAGAACTCCGGAAATACTGGCGGACCAAAAGATCTTGTATCGCCTTCGACATGCCGTAGGGACTGAGCGGTTTAAAAGGGGCGCGCTCGTCAAGCATCCGGCAACTGTCTGGAACTTCTCCGTAGACTTCGCTGGAGCCGGCAATCTGAATCCGCGGACGAATTCCAAGCTCGCGGACCGCTTCAAAGAGATTGAGTTGACCTTGAATATTAACCTGCAGGGCGCGCGCCGGATCTTTCCAAGACTCTCTGACCGAGGACACGCCCGCCAGATGAAATATCCGGTCGGGCCGGTAAATTTTAAGCGCGCGCTTGGCTGCTGAAAAATCCATGAGGTCCGCCTGACAATAGCTAAACTTGCCGGGCACCTCCTTCAAGCGGCCCTTCAGCGCGAGGGCCCTTGGAGAACGTCCGACGCCGATCACTTTCATTCCCCTTTTAGCCAGCAAAAACTCGGCCAGGTGGCTTCCGACAAACCCCGTAACGCCCGTGATTAGCGCGCGCATACGGCGGTTTCCCGCAGGTAGTCTTTAAGCCCTTCTTCCCACGGTCTCATGCGTTCGCCAAAAAAATTTTCGAAACGTCTCGGCGACATCACCGAATGGCTCGGACGTATCGCCACACGTCCCGGGATAGATGCCCTTTCGGCCTTTTCGATACGCACGTGTTTAAGACCCAAAAGTTCTTTCATGAGAACCGTCATCGCGTGACGGGTCGCGCTCCCCGAATTACAGACATGAAACAGACTTCCCCCGCGCGGTGAAAAATCCGCGGAAGGACCCAGCGCATAAGCCGCGAGTCGACAAATCGCGCGGGACAAATCCCCGGCGTAAGTCGGCGCTCCCTCCTGATCATCGAGCACGGAAACGAAGCTCTCTTTTTTCAGGCGCTCAAGCATCGCATTCACGAAGTTTGAGTTTGCCCCGCGGCCAAAAAGCCAGCTTGTCCGCAACACCACCGATTTCCTCGCCAGCCGCGCGCAGTGTTCCCCTTCGAGTTTCGTCATCCCGTAGACGTTCACCGGACAAGCCCTGTCTTTTTCCTCATACGGTGCGGCCTTGCGGCCGTCAAATACATAATCGGTGCTTATATAAATAAACGGAATATCCCGCTTTGCGCATTCGAGAGCCAAGTGCCGCGTGCCGAGCGCGTTCACGCGGTGCGCCAACTCCGGATTGTTCTCACAGCCGTCGACGTCCGAATACGCCGCGGTATGGATCACGAGATCAAAGGGACGGGAGCCAAACAGGTCCGCGATGCCTTTTTCTTCGGTGATGTCGCACGGGACGGTGGCTTCGGCCCCACTTTTTGAAATAGCCGTGACCGAATAATCCGCGGCCAGACACCGGAGGAGTGCCTTACCCAAAAGCCCCGAAGCGCCGGTCAAAAGGACTTCAGCCATTCCCATAGGCCTTTGCGTAATAGGTCCTGAAATCGCGTGATTTTTCGACGATGGATTTCCACCAGGACACATTTTGGCAATACCACTGGACAGTGTCACGCAGCGCTTCTTCAAAAGGAAATCGCTCTTTCCAACCCAACGCCCGTAGTTTCCTCGAACTGATCGCATAGCGCCGGTCATGGCCGGGCCTATCCTTAACCGGCTGTATGCAAGAAGCGGGTTTATCGAGCAGTTTCAAAATCCGGCGGGTCAACTCGCGATTCGTCATCTCCGTATCGGAAGAAATGTTGTACGCCTCCCCTTTGCGGCCTTTTCGGAACGCCAGAAGAATCGCGCGGCAATGGTCCTCGACAGCAAGCCAGTTCCGGACATGCAGGCCGTCGCCGTAAAGCGGCAGTTTTTTTCCGGAGAGTGCCTTGGAAACAAACAACGGAATCACTTTCTCAGGGTACTGAAAAGGGCCGAAGGTGTTGGAACCCCGAGTGACCACCGCATGCAAACCGTAAGTGGCCGCGTAAGACTGAGTCAGAAAATCCGCCGCGGCCTTCGTGATGGAGTACGGACTTGTGGGATTTAGGGGATCTTTTTCGGTGAAATGGCCTTTTTCGCGGCTGCCGTAGACTTCATCGGTGCTCACGGTCAGAAATTTTTTTACGCCTTTTTTCCGGGCAGTCTCCAAAAGCACGTAGGTCCCGTAAGCATTGGTATCGATGAAGGCCTTGCCGTCGAGAAGCGAACGGTCTACGTGAGTCTCGGCAGCCAGATGAACGATGCCCTCGCAGCCCTCCATCGCCTCGTCGACGGCGCTTGCGTCGCAGACATCGCCTTGAAAGAAACGGTAACGGCGATCCGCGCCCACTTCCTCAAGCCGCGCGAGATCCCCGCTGTAGGTCAATTTATCGAGGTTTACGATTGAAATGGAGGGCTGCTCGCGAAGCCACAACCGGACCAGATGGGAGCCGATGAACCCCGCCCCTCCAGTGATCAAAACCTTCATCGATAAGGCCTTTTATTTTCCTCGGCCGGCGGTGGTCTTGGCCTGCCGGGCGACCAGTTGATTGGCTCTTAAAAGAGAATCAAAGGTCCCGCTGTCTGTCCACCAGCCGTCGAGCGTGTCAAATTGCAACTGGTTCTTGCGGGCATACGCGTTATTCACGTCGGTAATTTCGAACTCCCCACGGGCCGAGGGCTTAAGCGTTTGGATAATGTTGAAAACAGCGGGATCATACATGTAAAGTCCGGTAACAGCCCAGTGGGATTTCGGTTTCAAGGGCTTTTCCTGAATGGACAAAATGCGCTTTCCCCGCACTTCGGCGACGCCGAAGCGGTGGGCATCCTCCACTTTTTTCAACAGCACGCGCGCGCCTTTCTTCTGCGCCCTGAAACGCTCCACGTACGGTTTGATGCTCCGCTCAAAAAGATTGTCTCCGAGAATGACGATCATCTTTTTTCCGAACGCAAAATGCCGCGCCAACCCCAGTGCCTCGGCGATCCCGCCCTCGCCTTCCTGATAAGCGTAATTAATGTGCTTCAAACCGAAGGCCTGGCCGTTGCCTAAAAGCCGTAGGAATTCACCGGCATGATTGCCGCCGGTCACGATCAAGATGTCCTTGATCCCGGCCTGCACAAGCAAGCTGAGCGGGTAATAAATCATCGGCCTGTCATAGACCGGCAGCAGATGCTTATTTGTGATTTTCGTGAGCGGCCACAGACGTTTCCCCAAACCTCCCGCCAGGATAACGCCTTTCAGGTCACCGGCCATTTACGACGGTCTTCCCATCGAAAAATACCTGAACCCAAGAGCCCGCATTTCTTTTGGGTCGTAGATATTACGGCCGTCGACTATCACCGGCTGGTTTAAAAGTGATTTCACTTTCTTCAAATCCATTTTCCTAAAATCCTCCCACTCGGTCAGGATCGCCAGGCAATCGCTGCCGCGACACACCGAATAACTGTCTTTGCAAAACATCACGTCTTTCAGCAGTGCTTTTGCCTTCGGCATCGCGTGCGGGTCAAATGCCTTAATCTTCGCGCCCTGCGCCTGGAGGGCCTGGAGGATATCGAGGCTCGGGGCGAATCGCATGTCGTCCGTATTCGGCTTGAACGACAGCCCTAGCACGCCGATGGTTTTGGAGCTTACATTCCATATCGCCTGCTCTATCTTTTTCAAAAAAACTTGCTTTTGCTCCTGGTTAATCTTCTCGACGGCCTTGAGAAGCTCGAAATTGTACCCCAGTTTTTCCGAAATGCGGATAAACGCGGCCAAATCCTTCGGGAAGCAAAACCCGCCGAAACCAATGCCGGCGTTCAAAAATCCGGGTCCGATGCGCTTGTCGAGCCCCACGCCGAGCGCGACCTGGTCCACGTCGGCCTTTGCGGCGTCGCAAATAGTGCTGATCGCGTTGATAAAAGAAATCTTCGTGGCCAAAAAAGAATTCGACGCGTGCTTGATGATCTCGGCGCTTCGGATGTCGGTGGCGACTACCGGGGCTTTAAGCGGCCTGTAAATTTCCCTTAAAACCTCCTCGGCCCTCTTGGACTCGACGCCCAGAATGATCCGGTCCGGATTCATGAAATCCTTGACGGCGGTCCCTTCGCGCAAAAACTCGGGGTTCGAAGCCACTTCAAATTTGGCGCTTTTTTTGGCGTAACGCTCGACGGTCTTTTTGATCCACTCGCCGGTTTCTACCGGTACGGTGCTTTTTTCCACGATAATCTTAAAAGAGTCCATTTCTTCGGCGATGGTCCTGGCTACGTTTTCGATAAAGCTCAGGTCCGCTTCTCCGTTCGGCCGCGGCGGCGTGCCGACCGCGATGAAGATCACGTCCGACCCACTGACCGCGCTCTTTAAATCTGAAGTAAAAGATAAACGGCGCTTGCGGCAATTCTCGCGCACCAGGGCCTCGAGACCCGGTTCATAAATCGGCATCTTCTGTTTTTTGAGCAGCGCGATCTTGCGTTTGTCGATGTCGACGCAAATCACCTCGTTGCCGAGCGCGGCCAAACACGCGCCGGAAACAAGCCCCACATAACCGCATCCGATCACCGACAATTTCATCACAAGTCCCTAAATGGAAAGTAACGAGGAACGCGAGGGGGTGGCCGACTTCGGCCGGTTATACACTTGGCTCAGGCCGAAAGAGGCCCTCGGGAAGCCCTTGAGCCGGAACAGGAAATAAAACGTGTCGCCTTCCCGGTGATTGTAAGTGAAATCGACAATCACGCAGCTGAACGCCTTGGAGACCATGAACTCAAACTCCTTGGATTCCTTGGTTTCAAACTCGTAACGCTCATACACCTTGATTTCCAAATCCGGCGATAGCTTCCAATTGACCTGGCCAGTCGTCTGGCTGCTCTGATTCTGCACGTACCGCTGCCCCACGGCAAGACGAAATGCATCGGTCTTGCTCAAATAAAAATCAACGTTCGCCGTATCGAAATCCCGCGTCTGCGCGTCATAAGTAGCATCGCCCTCCAGCCCCAGCCAGCTGTAAGGCCTGAGCTCCACGTCAATCCCGATGTTCTGTAAACGACCGGTATGAAGATCGGCGTCAAAAAAAGGAATAATTCTTGCAATCTCCCGCGCGGTAAGAATGCCCTGACTGTCATGTTCTTTTGTCTGAAATCTGTTCTCAAAACTAAACCTCAAAATGTTCCTTTTATCCAGCGCGTCCAGGGAATCAAACTGCTGGAGCAGCGTGCGCGAAACCGTGGGGTTTGGCCGCCAATCGTAGCTCACGGTTGGCGTAAACGTGTGGCGGATTTGATTGTAATCCAGCCCGAACTTTTTGACATACACGTCATACACTTTATAAAAACGCGTGCTGACATCCACGCCCGGATCAAACGTCCCGCGCAAAAGCTCGCGGTCCCCGGCGGTTTCGCGGGAATAATACGTTTGCCGAGTCCCAAGATGCGGCGCCACCGAGACGGCCCCCACATGACCGGCATAGGTCAGCGTATGATTGACATCCAGGCGAAGCGCGGTGAGATTATCTTCAGAATTCGCGAATTGCTTTTTGAGATTGGAAAACTGCAGTTCTTGCCGCAAATAAAACGGGGTGTCCGCAAACTGGCGGTTGTGGGTGTCGAAGCGCAGCTCTGGTGTTCTTTCGACAACCGAGAAGATATCGTCGAATTGCTGGCGATAGAGCACGCTGAACGTGTACTCCGGTCTCGCGGTAATTAAAGAGACATAGTTATCAGGGAACGCGCTCCTTTCGTATTCCTCCCTGAAGAAAAAGTCTTTGATCACCGTCGCATCGCTGAGCGAGTTAAGCTCTGTCGTGAGTGTCGTGGACTCCCCGAGACTGGCCTGGTGTCTCCACTGCACGCGGTCTCTTTGGGGATCTATTCCTTTCGGGGGTTCATGGTCGTCGATAGTGTAAAACCTGGCGGCGCCGCGCCCCAACGTATCGGATCGGTAATAATTTTCCACTCCGGCGCCTATGCCGCGGCGCTCGCGGTAATCCACGAGGATGTTTCCCTTGGATTCCACCGAAGGAGTGTTGACCAGGTTGTACCTCCACTTACTCAGAAGGAAGGCGCCCCATTCCAGATTTTTGCCGGGTACCACCTGCACCGGAAAACGCTCGAAATCAAAAAGCGGTTGGACATAATAAGGAATATAAAAAATCGGGATCCCCTTGACCAGCACCAGCGCATTCTTAATCACCACCTTCTGCGCGGGATAAATGTCCACCTGCTGGGCCTGTATTTTATAGAAAGGGCTGTCCCCGCAGCAGGTCGTGACATAACCGTTCGAGGCCCGGTAATGGGTGTCGGATACTTTTTCTATTTTTTGGGCCTTCCCGTAGAAGCTGGGCTCGATAAACCCGTCCATCTGAGAGACATTGCCGACTTTTTTCTCGAAATTATACTCACCCTTCGCTCCCTTGTACACGCTGCCTTTTTGCGTCAGGACGACGTTTCCCTCGGCGACCGCAAGTTTTGAATTCATGTAAACCGTGACTTTGTCGGCGGTAAGGTTCGCTCCTTCGTAATCGATGGAAACATGGCCGGTCCCCACCACTTTTTCTTCTTCATGAAAATACTCGACGGTATCGCCGTGTACCTGCACCGGCGCGTGCTCCCCATCCGTCGTTTTCGGCGAAACCGATTCGGCGGCACAGAGCAAACTTGGGTACACCAGCGAAAAAATCAAAAAGAAAACAAGCGCAAAAAACCTCATTTTTATTCCCGGCCCTGATCGGCAAACACCAAAGCCGCCGCGCCAACCACGCCGGCGCCGGCGCCAAACGCCGCAGGCACTACTTTAACAGAACGCGCGGCTATCGGAAAAGCTTTTTTCCTGATTGTCCGTATCACCGGCCCAAAAAGCAACGCTCCACTTTGTGCGACACCGCCGCCAAGCACGATCTTTTGAGGATTCAGCGCGTTCACAAGACCCGTTAGCGCCGTTCCCAAGTGCTGTCCCGTCTCTTCCCAAAGTTTCAGAGAAACCGCGTCACCGGCCCTGGCGGCGGCGGCGGCAAGCTTCGGCGTGAGTTCTCTTTTTTCCCTGAAAACCCAGTTGCTCAACAGGCCACGGCCTGATTTCTTGAGCCGTTTCCTAAGTTCGTTTACAAAATAGCCGTTGCCGACATACGTCTCCACGCAACCGCGGCTCCCACAGCCGCAGCGCGGACCTTCCTCGCTGATCGGGATGTGCCCAAGCTCCGCGGCCGAATAAGCGGGCCCGTGAAAAAGCCGTCCCCCGATCACCAGGCCTCCACCGATGCCGGTGCCCAGCGTCAGTGCAATCATCGGATCCGCCCCACGACCGGCGCCAAAACGAAATTCGGCAAGCGCCATTGCGTTGGCATCGTTGTCCACTTCCACCGACAGGCCCAAGCGCCGCTCAAGAAAGTTTTTTAAAGGAGTGTTTTCCCAACCGGAAAGATTGGGAAAAAAATAAACCCGGCCCTTTTCTACATCTACCGGGCCGGGCGCGCCGATTCCTACACCCTTGACGGCTATTTTTTTCCCTTTGGCTTTGTCCAAAAGGTCGAGAATGCTCTCGACAAGCCGATACAAAATCTTCGATCGCCCTTGGCCGGCCTGCGTCAAAAAAGAGCGCCCGACAATCACCCGACCATCCGGCGCGACTAGACCGGTCTTGATGTTGGTGCCGCCGATGTCCACCCCCACCGCGGCAGCCGGGGACTTACGAATCTTCATTTTTCCCTCTGCACAATCGACGGCATTATATCACACACACCTGGTTGCGGCCGCGGTGCTTTGCTTCATAAAGCGCCGCATCGGCGGCTTCGACAATCAAGGGGGCCTCGTTCCGCAAAGGCGAATACGTGGCGCACCCGACGCTGATCGTGACTTTCAATATTTCATCGTAAGCGGTGAAAGCGCGCTCAGCGATCGCGGATCGGATTCTCTCAGCCGCCGCGGCCGCGTGTGACTGATCCGTCTCGACGAGCAATACCCCGAATTCCTCCCCACCATAACGCCCCACCAGATCCACCTCACGTGTGCTGGCCTTGATCGTAGCCGCGACGTGCTTCAAGACGACATCCCCAACCAGGTGCCCATAGTCGTCGTTAAAGCGCTTGAAAAAATCCACGTCGATCATCAGAAACGACAGTTTCAAGCCGAACCTTTTACAGCGGTCGACTTCCCCCTGTAGGCGCTCCATGAGGTGCCGCCTCACGTAAACGCCGGTGAGGCCGTCGGTAATCGCGAGCTGCTGGACACGCTCATAAAGTTTGAGCCGCTGCATCTCGGAAATAAAGCTGTGGGTCAAGATAGTCAACAGCGGATCTCCGGCGGCCCGGCAGCCGCAAAGCAACAGCGCCGCGAATATTTTTTTGTCAAGCATCACTGCGAAAACGGTCAGACCCTGCGGCTCCTCCTCTGAATAAACGTCCGCTTTTTTCATCCAGAGATCTCGCACGGCCTTTTCTTCCACGGGAGTCAGCCGGCCTTTTATTTTTGTCCGGTCTCTCAAGAAAATAGTGCGGTCATACAAACCGACGAACGCGGAGGCCTTAAGCTCGTAAACTTCCTGGTCGTCGGGCCCCTGTGTTTTCCGATCCGCTGCCGGCATCACGAGTTTCAAACTGTCAAAACGCGTGTGTTGCGCGAGGGCTTCGCCGAAGATGACGAATGTCTCTATCCGGTCCCGACTTTGCGACATCGCTCTTGCCTTCTCATAAATCTGAAAAATCTCGTCCGCCTTCCGGCCCACCGATGCGGTGCGGTTCTCCCGTTCGACGAGGCCAGCCTTTTGTTTGGCACCTTCCCCGGACAGAAAGCGAATCTCCCCATCCAAAAAATCCGACCGCGCGCTCGCCCACTGCCTGAAGCGGGACGCCGTGCGCATGACCACCAGCGAATAAACCGCGTAATAAGCCCATCCCAAAGGGTCTACGGAATTTTGAAAGGCCAACACGCCGGCGGCGGCGAAGATTATAAACAAAATAAAACGCCGGGAAAGCGGACTCCCGACGAAATGGACTAAAAACAGGATAGAAAACCAAAGGATGTTCAGGATCAGAAACTTCCACATACGCGGTTCCTTCCCGAATTTTTGGCTTCATACAGGTTTTTGTCCGCGTGGCGTACGAGATCTTCTTTGGTTTGACCGTCTTCCGGGTAGCCGGCCACGCCGAGCGAAGCGGTCACCTGGTTCTCGACTCGCCGCAGAGTAAACTTATTTTTCTCGATCCGCGCCCTCAAGGTCTCCGCGAGATCCACCGCTTCCTGTTTTGACCGGTTGGGCAGGATGAGCGCGAATTCTTCACCGCCATAACGGGCCGCCAAGTCCCCTTCCCCGACGCAGCCCGAGACCGCCGACGCGATGTGCTTGAGCACAAGATCCCCCGCCGCGTGGCCATACTCATCGTTGTACCGTTTGAAATGGTCGATATCGAGCATCACCAGAGAAAACGGGGTGTTCGCGTAGTGGGAGCGCGCGATTTCCTCTCCCAATCTCTCTTGAAAATAGCGGTTGAGATAAAGCCCCGTCAAACTATCCTTCAATGCCAGTTCCTGCATCTTCTCGTAAAGCTGCATGTTTCTTAAGACCACCGCACTCAAGTTGGAGATGATATTCAAAAACCTCAAATCGTCTGCGTTAAAGACCCCCGGCTCGGCTGCACTCACCCGAAGCACGCCTAACACCCGGTTTTCCGTGACAAGCGGCGTTACACAGGTGGAGCGCAATGCCCCGAAATCCGCGCCGCTTTCGGTGGAAAACCGAAAATCGTTTCGACTGTCCTGGATCATCAGCGTCTGCGAACGTTTCATCACCCACTGGTCAAAGGTACTGCCCAGTTTCAACCGAACACTGGCGCCATCCCTGCGCCAACCGGCGGCAAGTGAAAGTTCCTGTTTGGCTTCATTCACCAGATACAGCGCGCACTCCTCGGCCTTGGCCAGCGCCGTGTGGGCCTCCTGGACAATGCGTTGCGCGGCGTGGCCCAGATCCTGAATATTTTTCAAATCTTCTGAAAATTTCTGGAGTCCCAGATAGCGGCGTATCTTTTGCTCGAGCGCGTATTTCAACTCATCTTTTTTTTGCTGTTCCTGGCGGACCAACGTCAGGTCTTCGACAAGCTTTTCCCGCACGATGTCCTTACGGTTATTCTTGCGTTGGATTTCGTGCAGAGTGGAAACCGCTCCGATAAACAAGGCGACATGAAACAGCGCCTGGATCATGAACGAGGGTTGTTTGAAAGCAAGCGCCAGATACAGGATAAAAAGAATCGACAGCGCACTGAGGACGGACGCCGTAATGGGGCCGGAAAGCGCCCACACGACCACGAGCAAAAGACCTGAAACGAGAAACTGCGGCGCGACAAGCTGGTCAGCGAGAGGAAGGCCAAGCTTCAGAAGAGGCAGATAAGAAAGCAGGGCCAGCGCCCAAACGGCAAACGCTATGAGAGGGATGAAGTAAGGCGGCAATAAGGCCTCAATTACAAAATCGCCTTTTCCGTATTTTTGTCAAAAAAGTGCGCCTTTCCCATGTCCAAGACCAAATCCAGGTCCTGGTTCACGCTGGGGCGCACATGGCCGGAGACGCGGGCGATGAACGAATTCGCGCCCGTGCGCAGATAAAGGAACGCCTCGGCGCCCATCGGCTCCACCACTTCACAAGTCGCGCGCACCGTGTTGTCCGGTGACGCCTCGGTTGCGAAAAGTTTGTCATAGATGTCTTCGGCGCGGATTCCGAAAATAATTTCCTTATTTTCATAAGGTGCCAGCCGCGCCACTGCCGCGTCCGTCACTTTCACTTTGAAAGGGCCGTTTTGGAAAACCCATTTGGTATCGATGCGCGAAACCGTGCCGCTCAGAAAATTCATCGGCGGACTGCCGATGAAGCCGGCGACAAACTTGTTGACCGGACGGTCGTAAAGAGCGATCGGATCGGCCACCTGCTGAACTGCGCCGTCCTTGACGACGACGATGCGGTCGCCCATCGTGAGCGCCTCGGTCTGGTCATGCGTCACATAGATGATCGTAGCCTGAAGACGCTGGTGAAGCTTTTTAATTTCCGTCCTCATCTGCACGCGAAGCTTCGCGTCCAAATTGCTCAGCGGCTCATCGAACAAAAACACCAGCGGCTTGCGCACGATCGCGCGCCCCAGCGCGACGCGCTGGCGCTGCCCGCCGGAAAGCTCTTTGGGCTTGCGGTCCAAAAGCGGCTTGATCCCGAGGATTTCCGCGGCGTCATGGACTCTCGACTCAATCTCGGACTTCGGGTACTTTCTCAGTTTCAAGGCAAACGCCATATTTTGAAACACCGTCATGTGCGGGTAAAGGGCGTAATTCTGGAAAACCATCGCAATGTCCCTGTCTTTGGGCGGGACATCGTTGATGAGTTTGTCTCCGATATAGATCTTTCCCTGCGTGATATTTTCAAGCCCGGCGATCATACGCAGGATCGTGGTCTTGCCGCAGCCGGACGGACCGACGAGCACCATGAACTCCTTACGTTCTATCGACAAATCGACGTTGGCGACCGCCTGAATGTTCCCGGGATAGACTTTATTGACTTTGACTAAACTGACTTGTGCCATCGCGAGTCTTTAAGAGGCCCCTAAACTCATTTGAAATAACTGAGAAGCTGGAAGAGCGAGGGTTTCAACTGTTTGCGTTGAATGATCTTATCGATCATGCCATGCTCTAGCAAAAACTCGGAGGTCTGAAAGCCGTCCGGGAGTTTCTGCCGTATCGTTTGCTCGATCACACGGGGCCCGGTAAAGCCGATGAGCGCCCTCGGCTCCGCGAGGATGAGGTCTCCTAAAGAAGCAAAGCTTGCCATGATGCCGGCCATCGTCGGATTGGTCAGGACGGAGATAAAAAGTAGCTTGGCCTCGTGGTGCTTGGCCAGCGCCTGGGAGGTCTTGGCCATCTGCATCAGCGAGAACATCCCCTCGTACATCCGGGCGCCGCCGCCCGAACCCGAAACAATAATCAGCGGCAGCTTCTTCTCGGTCGCGCATTCGATAAGCCGCGTCAGTTTTTCTCCCACCACCGATCCCATGGAGCCCATGATAAAGCGCGAATCCGTAACGCCCAGCGCCACCGAAATCTCGCTCAGCAGACCTTCACCGGTAATCACCGCGTCCGTAAGCCCCGTAGCCAGTTGGTCTTCTTTGAGTTTGGAGGGGTACGATTTGGGGCCCTTAAACTTGATAGGATCGGCGGAAACCAGCCCCTTGTCTTTCTCTTTGAATGTTCCCTCGTCAATCAGCTGGGCCACGCGCTCGTGGGCGGAAAGCGTGAAATGATAATCGCATTTCGGGCAGACCTTGAGATCTTCTTCGAGTGTTTTGTTGTAAATGATCTCCCCGCACTCGTCGCATTTGGTCCATAAACCTTCGGGGATGTCCCGACGCTTGAGAAGCCGGACCGGAGTGGTTCTCAGTTTAGTTTCAAAAGGTGACATAGGGTCTTTCTCTGTCGAGACGGGGCTCATTCTGCCTGAAAATCATAGCACACCGGGCCCATGGGTTCAACACTTAGCTTGGAAACCATCCGCTCACCGCAGCTTCCAATAAAGCCGGAAAAGTTCGGCAAAAGTCTTCAAAACCCGCAGCGGCCTGGTCGCGGTGGCCTCCCCCTTCTCACGCGGGTAATGCGTGACACCGATCTGTTCTATCCGACAACCCCTTTTCTTGAGCCGAGCCAGAAGTTCCGCGTGGATAAGCAGTTGATTGGACTTGAGTTCCACCCCTTGCAGCGCGCCGCGGCGTATCAGTTTGAATGCGCAGTCCACATCGCGCACCGGCAAACCAAATAAAAACCTCGTCAAACCGGTCCATAACCGTCCGTTCAAGCGGCGGTATCCCTTATCCTGCCTCCCGATGCGGTAACCGGTCACGACGTCACAGCTGTCAATCTTGGAGAATAGTTTTTCGATTTCCGCGACGCGGAACTGGCGGTCGCCGTCTGTCATAAACACGAGGTCTTTTTTGACGTTTTCAAAACCGGAGCGCAGCGCGGCGCCGTAACCCTTGTTGTGGGCGTGCCGCACAAGACGAACACGGGGGTTTTTCTTCCGCCATTCTTCGACAATCTCGGCGGTGCGGTCGCTGGACCCGTCGTCTACGACCACTACCTCGTAATCAACGCCATAGCTTTCCGCCGTGTCAATGCTTTCCTTGACCAGAATGCCCACGTTGTCGGCTTCGTTGTAGCATGGGAAAAAGATGGAAAGCGAGGTCAACGCTTTGGGTTTAATCATGGGGCCCCACGCCGTTAAAGACCAGTCCCGAAAGCAGTTTAGGATAAAAATAGGTGGATTTCTGCGGCATCTTCAGCCCTCTCTTGGACGCGCGCAGTATTTCTTGGAGTGAGGTCGGCCTCAAAAAAATCGCCATGTCGAACTCGCGCGCACGGACCTTCGCGCATGCCTCCGCCGGATGGCGTGTGAAATCGATAGACTTGGATTTTTCTATGGCCTTGATCCCAAAACACGGCTCAAGGATCAGGCGATGAAGCACCGAGACGTCCAAACTGCGGACAGGATCTTTACGCACCCCGGAAGCCCTTTTGTTATCCAGCGTGAACAGGTAAAAACCGTCTTTTTTCGTATAAATCCCAAAATCATAACCCTTCCGCGGTGTGTCCTGCCGGTTTTTTTCAAGCCGTTTGCCCTTCGACATCATCTCCGCCAGTCCACTCATTTTTCTCAAACTCCCCCGCTTTCTTAAGGCCTCCAGAGGGCCTTCCATTCCCTTGGGCGAGGAAATCAGCCGGTGCGTGGGATAAATTTTGAGCGGGTTGTGCACGCAATCCGAGAAATAGCTCAGCACATAATCCCAAGGCGCGTCGTCTTTTTTGCCGGGGGGGTTTTGAGCGCGCATCCAGTCCCTGAATTGGCAGGCGACTTCAAAGCGATGATGCCCGTCGGCAATAAACATCGGTTTGTAACGCAAGGCATCAATAATCGCGCGAATCACGCCGGGGCGCATCTCCACGACCAGACGATGGCGCACGCCGTCCAGCGTGATATCTATGACGGGTCTTTCCTTAAGCGCCGTTTCAAGCGAACGCTTGACGCGGCCGTCTTTGTCTTCGAAAAGACCCCAGATCGGGCTTAAGTTCGTTCGCGTTTCTTTTAAAAGGGCCAAGCGGTCTTTTTTGGGGGCGGCCAGCGTGTTCTCGTGCTTTAAAACCGCTTTCTTGTCGACTTTCATCGCCGCGAGAAATCCGACGCGCGAGCGGACGCGTCTGCCATCCCGGTAATCCTGCCGGTAAATGTAAAGCGCCGGCGCGTTCTCGCGGATCAACACGCCTTCGGATTTCCAACGCTCGAGAAAATCGCGCGCACGCGTATATTTGTTGCGGTGAACCGAATCTCGCGGCTTTTCTTTTCCAAGCTCCAGGCGAATCACGTTATACGGACTGCTCCGGTAAAGCGCTTCTTGCGCTCTGGAGGAGATCACATCATAGGGGGGCGCAAAAACCGTCGAAAGATCCCGGATCTTGCCGGGATTATAGCGCAATCCGCGAAAAGCTTTTATTTCAGCCATCGTCGCCTTCTCTCTTACCAACGCCGGACATTAAATTTTTTCCGTTTATCCACACCGAAGCCCCCAAGAGAGTGCCGATCGAATCGGCCGTCCAGTCAAACACACTGGCGTCCCGGTGAGGCACAAAACTCTGATGCCACTCGTCGGACACTCCGTACAAACAGCCGATAAAAAAAGCGGCCGCACCCAGCCGCCAGGCCATCGCACGCCCAAAGCTGAGCCGCAGAGCCCTGGCCAAAAGCGCGCCGAGAACGCCATATTCTACAATATGAAGAAGCCAATCGATATGGTATTTTTTAAAACGATCCAGCGGCGGGAACGGCCGCTCAAGCGATGAGAGAAAAAAGATAAGCGCCGCATAGAGAGCGACATGAACCCATGCCTGCTTTTTAACGGAAATAATCATGAGGCCTCCACTTGCTCTAAATTCGGGCGACGGGTCCTGCCCTTCGGCGGGCGCTCCATCCTCGTTCGTAACTGACGTTCGAACTGCGGGTGGAGCATCCCGCCTCGGTCACCCGTCGCTACACCTATTTGTGATTGCTCGGGGAATCTGTTTTGGCAATAGGTTCTTTCTTATCCTGTTTGGGGGTCTCTTTGGGCTTGTCCGCAGGCTTGGCGGGATCCTTGGGTTGCTTCTTGTAGTCGGTGCTATAAAATCCGGATCCTTTGAAGATGAGCCCTACGCCACCGCTGATGAGACGCCGTACCTTGCCCTTGCAAAAAGGGCAGCGCGCCGCCGGCGCTTCGGTGATCCGCTGGAGTTTCTCGAATTTCTTACGGCAGTTCAGGCACTGGTATTCATACGTCGGCATGTCTTAGCACTCACTTGTTTGACACCATCTTTTTTACTTTTTCGAGAAATGAGCTCGCCATCGGGCTTACTTTCTCATCCGATGACGCAGCAAACTGCCGCAAAAGTTCTTTTTGATTTTCCGAAAGATGAGTCGGCGTTTCCACCGCGATACGCACTTCCTCGTCGCCGACACCGCGGCCGTCAAGCGACGCGATTCCTTTTCCCTTTAATTTGAAAATTTTCCCCGCCTGAGTCCCCGAAGGGATTTTAAGCGCCGTGCGGCCGGTAAGCGTCGGCACCTCGATTTCGGCGCCGAGAGCGGCCTGCACAAAACTGATCGGGACTTCACAAAGCAGGTCATTGCCCCGCCGCGTAAAAATCTCATGCGCCGTCACCCCGATTTCCACATAGAGGTCGCCGCGTGGGCCGCTGCGAAGGCCCGCCTCTCCCTCCCCGCCCATGCGCAGGCGCATGCCGCTATCCACTCCCGCCGGGATTTTCACATGCACCTTCCTGTCCACCACCGTGCGCCCCGATCCCCGGCACGAGGGACAGGGATGGCTGACAAAACTGCCCTCGCCGCCGCAGCGGTGGCAAGGTCTTGAAATGCTGAAAAAACCGCTGGAGGTACGGATCTGCCCCGACCCTCGGCAAACCGTGCAGGTGGCGCGTGATGTGCCGGGCTTGGCTCCGTCTCCACGGCAGGAAGAACAATTCTCTTCCCTGCGGACGGAGACGGCCTTCTCAACCCCAAACGCGGCTTCTTGAAAGGTAATTTTAAGCTCGACGCCGAGATCGCGGCCGCGGGCGGGGCGCTGGCCCGCGCGGGCGGACCCTCCGCCGAGAAAATCTTCAAAAATATCCTCGAAGATATCGCCAAATCCCCCTTGGGCAAATCCCCCGCCCGAGGATTTCAACCCTTCGTGGCCGTATTGGTCGTAGACCTGCCGCTTCGCCTGGTCGGACAAAACCTGGTAAGCCTCAGTGGCCTCTTTGAACTTGTCCTCGGCTTTTTTATCGCCGGGATTCTTATCGGGATGATGCGCGAGCGCGGATTGACGGTAGGCCTTCTTGATCTCCTCGGCCGTTGCGGACCGGGAGACGCCAAGGACTTCGTAATAATCTCTTTTCACTTATTTATCGTCTTCGACCTTGTACTCCGCGTCGACCACGTCTTCTTTTTTATCTTGCTTGCCATCGGCTTTCGGCCCGGAATGCTGCGCCTTGGCGCCGGCATTCTTGTACATCTCCTCGGCTATTTTGTGGGAAGCGGCCGTCAGATTTTCCTCGGCCTTCTTGATCGTTGATCCATCGTCGGATTTCAGGGCTTCCTTCGCTTTCTCCAGCGCCTCTTCGACTTTTGCCTTTTCGTCGCCGGAGATTTTGTCGCCCAGCTCCTTCATGGATTTCTCGGTGGAATAGACCAGGGTGTCCAGGCGGTTCCTGGCCTCGGCGGTTTCTTTTCTCTTCTTGTCCTCTTCCGCATGGGCCGAGGCGTCTTTGGTCATGCGCTCAACTTCTTCTTTGCTTAGACCGCTTGAGCTTTCGATGCGTATCTTTTGTTCTTTGCCCGTGCCCAAGTCCTTCGCCGAAACATGCACGATACCGTTCGCGTCAATGTCAAACGTGACCTCCACCTGAGGAACTCCACGCGGCGCCGGCGGGATGCCAACCAGATCAAAACGTCCGAGCGTACGGTTACCCTCGGCCATTTCTCTTTCACCCTGCAAGACGTGAATAGAGACCGCTGTTTGGTTGTCGGCAGCCGTCGAAAAAACCTGGCTTTTTCGGGTCGGGATAGTCGTATTGCGCTCAATCAGCCGCGTGCACACGCCGCCCAGCGTTTCAATGCCCAGCGACAGAGGCGTGACGTCCAAAAGCAACACGTCTTTTACGTCGCCGATCAACACCCCGCCTTGTATCGCGGCGCCCACCGCGACCACCTCGTCGGGATTCACACCTTTGTGCGGCTCTTTGCCGAAAAGCTGATGCACTACTTCCTGCACCTTGGGCATGCGGGTCTGTCCGCCGACCAGTACCACTTCGTCAATATCCGAGGATTTGAGCTTCGCGTCTTCCAGCGCCTTGCGGCAAGGAGCGATGGTCTTTTGCACCAAGTCGCCCACCAACTGCTCCAGCTTCGAGCGGGTCAGCGTCACCGTCAAATGCTTGGGCCCGCTCGAGTCCGCCGTGATAAAAGGAAGGTTGATCTCGCTTTGTACGTTTGAAGAGAGCTCGCATTTGGCTTTCTCGGCGGCTTCTTTTAAACGCTGAAGCGCCATGCGGTCTTTCCTCAAATCTATCCCTTCGGTTTTTTTAAACTCCTCGGCGAGCCAATCGATCACACGCTGGTCAAAATCATCCCCGCCTAAGTGAGTATCCCCATTGGTGGATTTCACCTCAAAAACGCCGTCCCCAATTTCAAGAATTGAAATGTCAAACGTGCCGCCGCCCAAGTCATACACGGCGATCTTCTCATTTTTCTTTTTGTCCAGGCCGTAGGCGAGCGCCGCGGCCGTCGGCTCGTTGATGATACGCAGCACGTCGAGCCCCGCGATCTTGCCCGCGTCTTTGGTGGCTTGGCGTTGGGAATCATTAAAATACGCCGGCACCGTGATGACGGCCTTCGTCACCGTATGGCCGAGATAATCCTCGGCGGTTTGTCTCATTTTTTGGAGAATAATCGCCGAGATTTCCGGCGGCGTGTGCTCTTTGCCGGATACCCTCACGCGCAAATCACCGCTTGCCCCCTCCACGATTTTATAGGGAACAAGCTTTTCCTCCGAGAGGACTTCCTCATGCCGACGTCCCATAAATCGCTTAATCGAAAAAACGGTGTTTTCAGGGTTCGTGATGGCCTGCCGCTTGGCCGCCTGGCCCACCAAGCGCTCCCCGTTCTTGGCGAATCCCACCACCGAAGGCGTCGTCCGTCCCCCTTCGGCATTCGCGATTACCGCCGGTTCGCCGCTTTGCATCACTGCCACACAAGAATTTGTCGTGCCCAAATCAATCCCTATTACTTTTTCGCTTGCCATGTTACGTCTCCTCTGTCTGTCTGGAATTTTCCTTTTCTTCCGTTCGGTTTTGCGCGATACGCACGCGGCTTGGCCGCATCAGTCTCCCGTTCAAAAGATACCCTCTTTGAATTTCATCCACAATCGTTCCATCTTTCTCGCCGGCCGATGGGACCGCCGCCACCGCCTCGTGAAGGCGCGGATCAAACGGCAGGCCGATGCTCTTGATCTGTTCGACGCCGTGGCGCTCCAGTGAGCGGTGAAGCTGCTCCTGGGCCAACAAAAGCCCCTGTTTTATCCTCTCCAGGTCATGGCCTTCGGAAAGACTGGCCATCGCCCGATCAAAATTGTCGACCACCGGCAGGATCTCAAGGAGCAATCTCTCGTTCGCAAACTTGATCGCGCTCTCCTTTTCCCGCTCGATCCGTTTCTTTGTGTTTTCAAAGTCCGCCTTGAGCCGCAATAGCTGCTCCTTTAGGGACTCTTGATCCTGTGGAGACTCTTCTTGTTTTTTGGGCTGGGGATTATCCGCCATCACCGCCGTCCTTTGTACCGGCTCCTTAAAAACGCCGTACTACTTCCGTGAGCATGTCCGCTACATAATCCACGGCGGACATGACCTTTGGATATTTCATACGCGTCGGACCAACCACCGCCACGCCGCCGATCGGAAGCTCCCCCAAATAACAGTCCTTGACCACCAGACTCACGCCGTCCAAGCGCTCCATCGCGTTTTCGCTCCCGATGTGGACGTGCACCCCCTCTTCTTGAAGATCTTTGACGAAGATCCGCAAGAAATCACCCTCCTCGTCAAAGGCTTGCAGGAGAGACCTCATCTTTCCCAAATCCTGAAACTCCGGTTGCTGAAAAATCCTCAAGGCCCCCTCGATGTACAGCTCGGGTTCTTCTTCCAGGAATTCACCGAGACGCTGCGCCTCAATCAGGTCGTCAAGTAAATACGATAAAAACGATACTCTCTTTAAATTCCGGATATAAAAAATCGCCGCGTTTTCCGTGATTTGGGAAATGATTTTCGAAACCTTCTCGGCCAACCCTTCTATGGTTTTGGCTTCCTGAAGCCGTCGGTTGACCCACCCCTTCTCTTCCGGTGTAAGTTCCTCCGGCTGCATCAGGGAATCCACCCAGTAACGATACCCCTTATCCGTAGGGACTCTCCCCGCTGACGTGTGCGGCTGGGACAAAAGACCCTGGTCCTCAAGATCCGCCATGACATTGCGTATAGACGCGGGAGAAAGACCCACCCCATAACTCCGGGAAATAGTCCTCGACCCCACCGGCTCGGCGGTTTCAATGTACGACTTGACCACGATATCGAAAATCATGTCGTCGCGTGAGCTGAAGTCCCTGTTCCCCATAAGAGGCCTCTCCGGTTTAGCACTCCATAAGTGAGAGTGCTAAAAGTTAGTCTAGCATATTTTTTTTAGCTGTCAAGCGTTTTGGCTGTCTGATCGGCATCCCTAAGCATTTTTTTAAAAATTTCCTCGGCTTTGCGGCTGATCCTCACCCTCAAAAAGCTCCCTTCCTGCCCGTCTCTCCTGCCAAGGACCTCTGCCTTCTCATATAAAAAATGGATAAGACCGCCGTACTTCACGGGGACAAAGAATTCCTGCTCTTTCTTGGTATAGGATAAATACTCCGTCAGTTCTGAAATCAGGCCTTCCACCCCTTCGCCGGTCTTGGCCGAGAGAAAGACGCCTCCTTCTGGGTCAGCGGCAGGTTGAGTTTTTTCCAAAAGGTCGGCTTTATTCCAAACTAGAATGCTCTTTTTCCCGCTGATTCCAAGCGCCACGAGCACCTGCTCTACGGCCTTTCGCAAATAAAACGTGTCGGCACGGCTGGCGTCTATGACATGCAGCAAAAGATCGGCCTGCGCCGCCTCCTCCAGCGTCGCCTTAAAAGACTCGATCAAATGGTGCGGAAGGTTTCTGATAAAACCGACGGTGTCGACAAGCAACGCCTTTTGTTTGTTCCCGAGCTCCATCTGCCGCGTCGTGGTGTCAAGCGTCGAAAAAAGCCGGTCCTCGACCTTGGTCGAGGCGCGCGTAAGACGGTTAAAAAGACTGGACTTGCCAGCATTGGTGTAGCCGACCAGTGCCACGATCGGCGTTTCTTTTTCCTTTTTCTTGA